>NZ_JBLVOL010000001.1:0-23196 GCF_053543755.1 Achromobacter semiaridum
CCGGGATGAGGTCGGGCAGCACCGGCGAGCGCGTCTCCGCGATGATCGCCTCCATCTCGCCCGGGGCGTAGCGCCGGGTGCGCGCCTTGTTCTTCTTGGGGTGCGCAACCGTGGACACCGGGTTCGTGAGGCCGCGGTATTCCGACCATTCAGAAATCGCGTGGTTGAAGACCACCGACAGCACATTGAGCGCCCGGATCACCGTGGAGCCCGTCACATCTTCCAGTCGCGCATTGCGGTAATCCCGAATGTCCGCGGGCTCGATCTTGGCGACTTCCATCTTCGCCAGCTCGGTCGCCTCAAGTTGCTTGATGAGGTATCCCTCCTTCTTGGCGCCCTTCTTGCCAGGCGTCACCTCGAGCCGATACTTCTTCAGAAGCTCCCCGAACAGCTTGCCCTTGAGCGCCGACTTGTCCTTGAAGCTGCCCTTGTCCATCTTGGACTCGACGTCCCGGGCCCAGGCCTCCGCCTCCGCGCGCGTCTCAAACGTGGCTGACTGCGTTGGGTGGCCGCGCCGCCTGACGCGCGCGCGCCATTGCAGGTCACCCCGCTTGGTAAAGTCAGCCATGATTTTCGCTCCCTCTGCGCGGGTTTTTCGTCTATGATGCTGGGCCACGACGATGCCGTGGACCAAGATTCGCAGTTATTTTTGCGTGTGGACCAAAATTGGACCAACAATCAAAATTGACGACGGATTAAATGATCGTGTATTATCGCATCATCTGCTAAGTTATTGATTACTTAGCGGTAATTGTGAGCCTTTCGAGGCTTTGGGGCGGTAGCTCAGCTGGGAGAGCGTCGCGTTCGCAATGCGAAGGTCGGGAGTTCGATCCTCCTCCGCTCCACCAATATTCCAGACAAGAAAGCCTTGGACACCGCAACGTGTTCCAAGGCTTTTTTGTTTTGGCTGCCCGCCCCGGGGTCAGGCCGGAACTTAGGCCGGAATTTAGGCCGGAACTTAGGCCGGAACTTAGGCCGGAACTTAGGCCGGAATTTAGGCCGGAACTTAGGCCGAAACTTAGGCCGGAATTCAAGCCACCATCAGGCCGGGTCCTTGTCCAAACGGCGCACCGCCGCGCTCAGCGTGGACAGATCAAACTCCTTGGCGCCGCGACGCATGCAGCGCATCACCGCTGTGACCAGCACCGGAACAAACGCGGCAAGCAGGAACGATTCCAGCAAGAACGTCGGCTTGTCGCCCGGCGCCGGAAAGCAGAACAGGCCGGCCGCCAGCCCCGCCACGGTCGCGGTTGTTGCGGTGGCGCCATCGTGCTTGCGGCTGAACAGGCCATAGAACACCGGAAAGGCAGCGGCCGAGCACAGCAGGTCGGCCAGCAGGAACAGATACAGCACGCTGTAGCCCTGCGAGGCCACGATCATCACCGGAATCGCCAGCAGCAACACCGCCCAACGGGCAAGACGCTTCATGTCCATGCCGGTGGCGCTCGGCATCAGGCGGCGCATATCCACCGCCACGATGCTGGACACGGCGCTGATGGCGGTGTCGGCCGTGCTCATGACCAACGACAGGCCCAACGGGATCAACGCAATCACGAACCAGGCGGGCGCGTGCGGCATGATGACGCTGAACAGCGCGATGGAACTATCGCCCTGCGGCGCCAGCCCCACGAACGCCAGGCCGAACAAGCCCATCAGGAAGATGAACGGCGCGGCCAGGATGCCCCCCAGCAAAAAACCATTGCGCATCGACCGCGTGTCTTTGGCGGCATAGATGCGCTGCCAGTTGCCCTGGTGAAAGATGCCGGTCAGCAAAATCGCCACGAAGAAGGTCAGGCCGGCTTTCACACCCACGGGATCGGTCAGATCCAGCAACTGTGGCGCCTTGGCTTGCAACGCTTCGATCGTCGGTAACGCCCCGCCCGCCGCCTGCCAGCCGACCACGCAAAGCAACACCAGCAGCGGCACGATGACCATCATCTGCACCTGATCAGTGAAGATCGATGACCGCAGGCCTCCATACGTGGTGTAGAGCAGCGTCGTGCCCATCACGATGGCGGCCGTGGCCCACAGCGGCACGGGCGCCAGCATGGTGACCAGCTTGGCAATGGCCGTGACCTCGGCGGACAGCGCGATGAACAGGTAGAACAGCATGATGAACAGCGCCAGCCCGTACATGGGCCGACCGTAGCGCGCCATCAGGAATTCGGTCAGCGTGTGACCATGCGGGATCAGTTCGCGCATGCGCCGGCCCAACGGAATCATGACCAGGCGCGGCGACATGGACCCCAGCGCGTAGCCGATGACCGCCGCCAAGCCGCCCCAGGTGGCGGCCTGCGCCGGCGAAAACAGAATCCACGCACCCAGCGTTGACGCCATCAGCGTCAGGATGGTGCCAAAAGCTCCCTGGCTGTTGCGCGCCACGATGTAGTCTTCCAGGGTGCCGCGCTTGCGTCGCGTATACAGCACGCTGGCGGCGGCAAAGCCACCCGAAAAAAGCAGCAGCCACATCAAGGCCGTGGTTTGGGTCAGCATGGAAAGCGGTCCTCCCTAGCCCGGCAAACGGCCGGACGCGCGTCGCGGCACCGTTCGCAAGGCGGGCCGCTGATGGATCAAAGCACTAGGGAGGGCGCGCGAATGGCGCGATGTCCTTCCCTTCGCCGGCATTACCCGGATCAGGTTCAAAGGGTTACCGCGACGACGCGGAATCTCAGCCAGACAGGCTCCCCCAGGAATTGCCGCAAGATTAGGGTCGCGGCAAGGCATTGTCAACGCATCGATTTATGCTAAGTTCGCCCGCTTGCGGCACCTGATTGCACGCGTGCCGGTGAACCGACGAGCCCACCATGCCCATTGCCCACCCCGCCCCCGCCTTGAATGAACAACTGGTTATCGTGACGGGAGGCGCCCGCGGATTGGGCGCGCACATCACGCGGGCCTTTCTGCGAGAAGGCGCAAAGGTGGTCATCAATTACCTGAACAGCGCGCAGGCCGCACAAGCGCTGGCCGCCACCGCGTCCGACCGGACGCTGGCTGTTCAGGCCGACGTGCGCGACGCGACGGCGGTGGCCGCCATGATCGCGCAGGCGCAAAAGCACTTCGGCATGCCCGTCACGACGGTGGTCAACAACGCCCTGCCCGCCTTCGCCTTCAACGGCGACGCGCGCCCCCATGCCGACACCTTGACGTGGGACCACTTGAACCAGCAGATCGAAGGTAGCGTGCGCGGCGCCCTGAACACGACGCAAGCCGCCCTGCCCGGCATGCGCCAGGCAGGGGTGGGCCGCATCATCAACATCGGCACCAACCTTGTTCAGAACCCGGTGGTGCCGTATCACGACTACACCGCCGCCAAGGCCGCGATGCTGTCGTTCACGCGGACGCTGTCGCAGGACCTGGGGCCGGACGGCATCACGGTCAACATGGTGTCCGGCGGCCTCTTGCGCACCACCGACGCGTCGGCCGCCACCCCCGAAGCCGTGTTCGACCTGATCGCCGCCAGCACGCCGCTGCGCGCCGTCACCACGCCGGAACAATTCGCCGATGCCGTTCTGTTCTTTGCCAGCCCCTGGTCGCGCAGCGTCACCGGCCAGAACCTGGTCGTGGACGGCGGCCTGGTGAAGAACTGATCACCATGTTGCACCTGAACCTGTTCATCTTCGGCTGCGGCCACCACCGCGCGGCTTGGCGCCATCCGGCCTCGGCTGCTGAACGCCTGGGCGACATCCGCTATTACGAATCGCTGGCGCGCACGGCGGAACGCGGCAAGCTGGACGCCATTTTCTTTGCCGACGGCCAGTCCACCGACAACATCGGCGACGGCCCGCGCTGGTACCTGGAGCCGCTGACCACCATGGCCGCCATCGCGCGCGCCACCACGCACATCGGCTTGATCAGCACGGTATCCAGCACCTTTTTCACGCCGTTCCACGCGGCGCGCATGGTGGCGTCGCTGGACCACATATCGGGCGGACGCATGGGTTGGAACGTCGTCACCTCGATGTTCGACGCCGAAGCCCGAAACCACGGCTTTGAAGCCATGCCGGGGCACGACTGGCGCTACGCGCGCGCCGAAGAATTCGTGGACGTGGCATTGCGCTTGTTCGATTCGTGGAAGGATGACGCCCTGGTCATCGATCGCGACGGCGTCTATGGCGTGCCCGAACGCGTGCGCCCGATCCACCACCACGGCGACCACTTCCTGGTAGACGGCCCGCTAACCGTGCCGCGCCCGCCCCAAGGCCACCCGGTCCTGTTCCAGGCCGGCGCATCGGACCAGGGCCGTGACTTGGCCGCCCGGCGAGCTGAAGCGATATACGCCGTGGCCTACGACCTGCCGGCCGCGCAATCGTATTACCGCGACATCAAGCAACGCGTACGCGCCGCCGGGCGCACCGCCTTCGTGCCCATCATGCCGGGGCTGGTTACGTACGTGGGATCAACCGAAGCCGAAGCCCGCGCCAAGCAGCGCGAACTGGACGAGTTGCTGCCCAGCGACGCGTCGCTACGGCAGCTGGGCACCTTTGTGCTGCAGGATTGCAGCGCCTGGGAGCTGGATGCCCCCGTGCCCGCGCTGGTACCGCTGCCTGAGTTCAAGGGCCCCAAGGGCCGCTACGCCACCATTTTGCGCATCATCGAAACCGAACAACCCACCGTGCGGCAACTGCTGGGACGCCTGGCGGCGGGCGGCGGCCATTGCACGATGGTGGGCACGCCGGAGCAAATCGCGGACCGGATGGAGCATTGGTTCCGCAACGAAGGCGCCGACGGTTTCAACCTGATGCCGCCGTCGTTGCCGGCCGGCATCGACGACTTTGTGGAACAGGTGGTGCCGGTGTTGCAGCGGCGTGGCTTGTTTCGTACGGACTACGAACACACAACGCTGCGGGGACATCTGGGGCT
Source organism: Achromobacter semiaridum (assembly GCF_053543755.1). Taxonomy (NCBI): domain Bacteria; kingdom Pseudomonadati; phylum Pseudomonadota; class Betaproteobacteria; order Burkholderiales; family Alcaligenaceae; genus Achromobacter; species Achromobacter semiaridum. The sequence goes on from NZ_JBLVOL010000001.1 coordinate 4,861, forward strand.
GGAACGGCCGGCGGCGTAGGCAAAATCGACGCCCGAAACATCATGCGTTGACGGCGGTGTAAACCGCTTGCAACGCGTGGGGCTAGCCGACGGAAGGCGCCGGTGCCGGCTGCACGTGCTTGGGCAATTGCGCTAGACGCCGCCGCTCTTGGGCGGCCGCTTTTCGATTGACCCGTTGCGTCGCGAGCAGGTCGTACAACACGACGCCAGGGTGACGGAACAGCACGGCGCCAATGGCGACCGCAAGAATGCAGGTAATGACCAGCGTCAGCCAAAGCATCTGACGCCCTCCTTAAAAAACCTACCGGTTCGGATACCGGATGAAAAATCGCGTTCAGAAAATTAACATCTGCACGCTGGAAGGTAATTTACTGCATAACCATGAAATTGGCGTGAAATGTGCACTGGAAAACACTGTTCCGTAACGCGGAGAAACTGCTCCCTTGCGCGGAGGGGTCGTCAACGGCGCTACGGACCTTCGCTTCTGATCCGCCTCGAAAACCCCACCGCATCGTCACCCGGCGCCGACAGAGCCCCTACCGCCGCCCGCTTGCGTAGCATGTCCAGCGGCACGTGGGTGTCCAGGCCGCCCTGCTCGTAGAGGTATTCGGGCAGATAGCCCGACAGCAGCAGCCGGTAGTCCAGCGGCAGGCCGGGCACGATGGCGTTGACCATGTGATAGACCAGCGTGGTGCAGTTGGCGGTGACCGTGTGGTAGAAGCGCGGCGTGGTGGTCAGGGCGTTGGCCGTGTCCACGTAGGACAGGAACAATTGGCGCATGGCGTCGGGTGGCATTTGTACCGGGAACAGGTAGACGCTTTCGCCACGCGGCCCGGCTCGGACATACAGGATGTCGCGCTCTTCGGCGGCCACGACGCTGAGTTCGAATTGCTTGAAGAAGCCGCCTATTTCCGAGAACTGCTCGCCGCGTTCCTTGCGGATTTCAACCGAAAAGACAACGTGGCGGCCGTCGGCAAAGCCGAAGGACACCAGCGTATGGGCAATGGCCGGGCCGTCCCAGTACGACAGCGCCATGTCGACGGACACCAGCTGGTTCAGATCGTATTGGCGCGTTTCCCAGCGCACGGTGTAGTCGTCGTCGGCACGCCAATCAAAGTTGCGGACGTTTTCCAGGGTGACGACGGAGCCTTGCACGGACCCGCGCAACATGCGGGCCACGTCGTCGGCCCAGATGCGGTCGTTGGATGGCGCCAGCGTTTGCCACCAGGCACAGAGCAACGCCAGCCCGACCACGTAGGCCCAGCCGGCACGCCGCCGCCACGCGGTGGCGCGCCACACGGCAGCGATCGCCGCCACGCAAAGCGCCGTCCACGCGACGCAGGCGACGCCCTTGCCCCAGGCGCCGCCGGGCGCCTGATAGGCCAGCGCCAGGCATCCCCACAACGCGGATGCGGCCAACAGCAAAGTCAGCAACGCGCGTCCCACCATGGCCGCCGCGCGGCGCACCGCCCGCTTAGCCAACGGCATGAGCACCCACGATTTCCATGACGCCGTTGATGACGAATTGCACGCCCATGCACACCAGCAAAAAGCCCATGACGCGGGAAATGGCCTCGACGCCGCTTTGTCCGATCACGGCAACGATACGGCCCGCTGATCGCAGGCACACCCAGAACAACAGGCCCAGCAACGCGAACACGATGACCGGCGTCACGGAGACGACCCACGGCGCGTATTGCGGCGTGATGGAAGCATCCACCGACGCCGCGCCGCTGATGATCATGGCGATGGTTCCCGGCCCCGCCGTGCCGGGCAAGGCCAAAGGCACGAAGGCGATGTTGGGCGTTTGCCGTGTCTGGGCGTCGGCGGCGGCTTCGGCGGCCAAAGTGCGCGGCTCGGCGGGCGGAAACAGCATGCTGAAGCCGATACTGACCACGATCAGGCCACCCGCGATGCGCAAGCCGGGAATCGATATTCCAAAGGTATGCATGATCCACGCGCCGGCGTAGTAGGTGACCAGCATCACCCCCACCACGTAAAACGCCGCTTGCGTGACCTGGCGTTCGCGTTCCTTGTAGGGAATCTGCGCGCCCAGCGACAGCAGCAGCGTCATGGAAGTCAGCGGATTGGCCAAGGGCAGCATCAGCGCCAAGCCCAGGCTGATCAGCTTGCCCAGTTGGATCAGGTCATCAATCATGGAACTCCTGATAAAAAAATGCGCAATTCGCGACAGGCGCCTTGCCGGGCGCAACGGTTCAATCGTGTAGTGCCCGCTACCTTACACACTTCCGGCTGCGTACGGCGCCATGTCAGGCGCCCTGCCAGGCGCAATGGCGGCCCGCCTCGCACCGATCCGCTTCACGAATCCATGATTATCAACGTCTATTAAACTGCTGCAATTGTCGCGGTGGCGCGCGTTGCCCAGGACCGGCGCTAAACACAGGCGCGAAATACAGGCGCAACACACGGGCGCCAGACACGGGCGCCAGACACGGACGCCAAACACGGGCGCCAAACACGGCGCTAAACACGGCGCCACACCGCAACCGCGACGCTTGCCGCATTTTTATTTTGTGACCCGGAGTTTTCCCTTGAGCGATCTTTTTCATTTCAGCCGTGGCACCGCTCCCCTGCTGATCTCCATTCCTCACCTTGGCAGCCAGATTCCCGATGCGCAGCGCCCGCAGATGACGCCGCTGGCCTTGCAGTCCGGCGACACCGACTGGCATCTGGATACGCTGTACCAATTTGCGCAGGCGCTGGGGGCGTCGGTGCTGGGCGCGCGTTATTCGCGCTACGTGGTGGACCTGAACCGCCCGCCCAACGATGAAAGCCTGTATCCCGGCCAGACCAAAACCGGCCTGTGCCCGACGCAGACCTTTCGCGGCGAAGCGCTGTACCAGAACGAAGGCGTGCTGACCGACGCCGAGCGCGCGCACCGCCTGCAAACCTATTGGCAGCCGTATCACGCCCAGCTGCGCAGCGAACTGGATCGCATCAAGGCCGAGCACGGCACCGTGCTGCTGTGGGAGGCGCATTCCATCGCCAGCGTGCTGCCGCGCCTGTTCGAAGGCAAGCTGCCCGACCTGAACATCGGCACGTCCGACGGCGCGGCCTGCGCGCCCGACATCCTGGCCGCCGTGCAGGCGCAACTGGACAGCTGCAAGGACTACACCTGGGCGGTGAACGGACGCTTCAAGGGGGGCTACATCACGCGTCACTATGGTTCCCCGGCCGACAACGTGCACGCCATCCAACTGGAAATGTGCCAGTCCACCTACATGGACGAAACGTATCCCTACGGCTACCGCCCCGACCTGGCCGACAAGGTCATCCCGGTGGTGCAGGCGATGGTCGGCGCTGCGCTCAAGCAGACGACGGCGCGTCGCGGCTGAGCGCTGACTTTGGCTTCCTGGCCGGCGGGCGCGGCCGGCTCGTCGCCTGCACCGGACGTGGCGCCGCTTGATGCGCGCAGATGGTGGGCGCGCATGATGGGCGCGCATGATGCCGCGCATGAACCAGGTGTCGGACCCGGACGTCGGACCCGGGCGTCGGACCCGGGCGTCGGACCCGCGCTAGGGACTCTTGCGGATGATGCCGACGCTGACGTTGAAGCTGGAAATCTGGCCCCACTGTTCGCGCGGTAAGCGTGGCGTTTCGACGCCCATGCCGATGTCGTAGGCCACGCCGCCGGGTCCCGCGCGCCACGCGAACGGGGCCGGGCTGGCCCAGCCGCAGCAGACATATTCCAGCGCGGGCATGCCGAATTCGTGCATCAGATAGTCTTCTAGCTTGGCGGCGAATGAACCGCTGACGCGATAGTGCGCCTGCATCGGCTGGATGTAGGAATCGTCGTCCTGCTCGCAGCCCAGGTATTCAAGATAGACCGGCTTTTTGCCCAGGGTTTGCAGAAAGTCCTGGCACGGCGTGTCGGGCGGCGGCACGCCGGCGGCTTGGTCGCTGGCATCCCACCGTACCAACGCAACGTCGGAAGAAGCGCCGTCAGTTGCGCCGTCAGTTGCGCCGTCAGTTGCGCCGGCCGTTGCCCCGCCCGCCGCAACGCTCAGCCACAACCCGAAACACCCGACTGCCAGCGCCCCGCGAACGTGGCCCGCCCCATACCCGTTCGATCTCATCGTCATTTCCTTGCAGCGCCCGCCGCATCCCCCACACGCCAGCCCTGCGGCGCCCCATGATGCTGCGCATCAACCTTGCCGCGCCCTTCCTCGGCCAGGAATTCCACCAGCGCGGGCAGCGATGCGTCCATGGGGCGATTAGCGTGCACCCGCATGACATAGCCCCACGACCCAGGCATCCGCAAATGCGGCACCAGCGGCACCAGCCGGCCGCTGGCCAGGTCTTCGTCGATCAGCGGCGCTCGGCCCAAGGCAATGCCCACGCCCGCGGCGGCGGCGGCCACCACGGTGCTCAGCCCGCTGAGCACCATCGGTTCCTGCCAATCGGACTCCGCCAGCCCCAGGCGCGGGCTCCAGGTTCGCCAATCGGTTTCGGGGCTGTCAATGTGCTTTTCCTCCAGCCAGCGATGCCGCAGGAACACGCGCGGGTCGTTGCGGTCGGCTTCGGGGATCAAGGCCGGGCTGCACACGGGCACCACGGTTTCGGTCATCAGCGCGATGTCGCCGGCCTCGGCCACATGCGGCCCGCCGGTGCGCACGTGTAGAAAAGCCAGGTCGATATCCTGGCTTTTCCAGGCGGGATCCTGGCTGGCGTGCAGATAGACCTGCACGCCGATGTCGGGGTGCAGTTCGATGAAGCGGCCGATGCGCGGCGCCAGCCACAGCGCCGCCAGCGACGGGTTGGCCGACACGTTCAATGTGTAGCGGCGCTTGCCCCGCGCCGTGGCGCGGACCTGGCGGCAGGCAGTGTCCAAAAGGGTCAAGGCCTGTTGTACGGAAGCCAGAAGCTCGCCGCCCGCCGGGGTGGTTTCGGCGCGGCGTACGGTGCCGCCGCGCCGCAACAGCGATACGCCCAGATCCGCCTCCAATGCCCGCAGCTGATGGCTGACCGCGCTCTTGGTGACATGCAGTTCGGCAGCCGCGCGGCTGAGGCTGCCCAGGCGGGCAACGGCTTCAAAGGCACGCAGGGCGGCCAGGGGCGGCGTGTGGCTGGGCTGATCGGACATGGGTTGAGTTTATCTCAACCCATGATTGAAAAACACTCGCTATCGCGAAGCCGGCGGATCAGCGACCATGCTGGCTCTGGATGGAGCATAGACATGTATTTCGACTCTCGGTTGTGGCGCTTGACGGCAGGATTGCGCGCCGGCATGGCGGGCGGCATTTTCCTTGGCCTGCTGGCGCTTGGCGCGGGCATTGCGCGGTATGTCTTCCTGGGCCAGTTGCTGGCCCGCGTGTTCAACGGCGCACCCTGGCAAGACTGGATCACGTCCGCGCTGTGCGTGGGCGCGATGGTGCTGCTGCGCGCGCTGTTCGACCACTGGCGCACCGTGCAGGCCAACCACACGTCTGCGCAAATACAGCAAAGCCTGCGCGGCAAGCTGTATGACCGCATCGTCGCGTTGGGACCCGCCTGGTTTGCCAACCAGCGTACCGGCGGCGTCATGTTGACGGTGGTCGATGGCGTCGAGCAGCTGCAAACGTTTTTCGGCCAGTACCTGCCGCAAGTGGCCATCGCGGCCGTCGCGCCCTTTGCGATCTTTGCCGTGATTGCGTTCTGGGACGTGCCCACGGCGCTGGTGTTTCTGGCGGCGGCGCTGTTTGCCCTGTTCGGCCCCATGGCCGTGCACATGCTGGACCGCCGCGCCAGCCAGGCACGCACCCGTGCGCTGAATGCGTTCGGCGAAGACTTTCTGGATGCGGTGCAAGGCCTGCCGACCTTGAAGTCTTATGGTCAGGGCAAGGCGTGGGGCCGGCGGTTGGCCGAGCGCGCCCGCAGCCTGTCCGACAACACGTTCTGGGTGCTGTCGGTCAGCTTGCTGACGCGCGGCATCAGCGATCTGGGCGTGGCCCTGGGCGCCGCCCTGGCGCTGACCCTGGGCGCGTGGCGCGTCGCCGCCGGTGACATGAGCGTGGAAGCGCTGCTGATCGTGCTGATGGCCGGCACCGAGATTTTCCGACCGTTGCGTGACCTGCGCTCGGTCTTGCATCGCGGCATGCTGGGCCAATCCGCGGCGGTCAGCATCCATGCGTTGATGGATGCGCAACCGCTTACGCCCGTGCCTGTGGCCGCCACCTCGTCCGTGCCCGCCTCCGTGCCCGGCTCCGTGCCCGCCTCCGTAGCCCGAGACGGCGCACAAGGCGACCGCGCCGTCGCCGCCGCTCCGGCATCCGGAAAGCTGGCGCCCACGATCGAATTCGACGACGTGGCGTTCGCCTACACGCCCGAACGCCCAGCGCATCAGGGGCTGGCGTTCAGCATCGCGGCCGGCGAACGGGTCGGCGTGGTGGGCCCCAGTGGCGCGGGCAAGTCGACCATCGTGCGCCTGCTGCTGCGCGAATGCGTGCCGCAGGCGGGCGTCATCCGCGTCGGCGGGCACGACGTCAACACGCTGGACACCCAAACGCTGCTGTCGCAGATCGCGCTGGTCAGCCAGGACATCACGCTGTTTCACGGCACCATCGACGACAACCTGCGGCTGGGTCGGCCGGACGCCACGCATGAACAGGTGCGCGCCGCCGCCCGCGCCGCGAATATCGATGACTTCATCATGGCGCTGCCCGCCGGATATGCCACGCGTATCGGCGAGCGCGGCCTGCAATTGTCGGGCGGCCAGCGCCAGCGCGTGGCCATTGCCCGCGCCCTGTTGCGCGACGCGCCGATCCTGATCCTGGACGAAGCGCTGTCATCGGTGGACACCGAAAACGAAGCGCTGATCCAGCAGGCGCTGGACCGCCTGATGGCGGGCCGCACCACGCTGATCCTGGCGCATCGGCTGGCCAGCGTGATCGGCGCCGACCGCAACCTGGTGCTGGACCACGGGCGCATCGTTGAAGCCGGCCCGCACGCGCAGTTGATGCGGCAGCGCGGGTTGTACTACCGGCTGATGCACGAACAAGCCGAGGCGCACGAGAACCCGTCGGCGGGGGTGGGGTTCGCGGCGCGGCAAGGCATGGACGCGGGCAATGACGCAGCCGCCAACACCACCCACACCCGCGCCGCCAACCCCGCCAACCCCGTGCAAGACAACGACGACCGCACCCAAGGCCCTGCCCTGCGCCCGCTGGACGCCGACGCCCAACACGTCGGCTGGCGTGCCACGCTAGGCACACTGTTGTCCGTGGTCAAGCCATGGCGCGGCACGTTGACGGCCACCATCCTGCTGGGCGTGGCGCGCGTGGCGGCCTTTATCGGCGTCGGCGTGTTCAGCGCCCTGATCGTGGCCGCAATCCGCGACGGCCGCGATATCGGCGGCCTGGTGGCGGGCCTGCTGGTCTGCGCGCCACTGGCCGCGCTGTTCCATTGGCTGGAGTCATGGTTGGCGCATGCGATGGCGTATCAGTTGCTGGCCGACATGCGGGTCAAGCTGTTCGACAAGCTGGAACGGCTGGCGCCCGCCTACCTGTTGCAGCGCCGTTCTGGCGACCTGGTGGCACTGGCCACGCAGGACGTCGAAATGGTCGAGTATTTCTACGCGCACACCATCGCCCCGGCCATCGTGTCGGTGCTGGTGCCGCTGTCGGTGCTGGGCTTTTTGGCCGTTTACAGCTGGCCGGTAGCGCTGGCGCTACTGCCCTTCCTGGCCTACGCGCTGATCTCGCCCGTGCGCGGCCGCCGTCACGTTGACGCCCTGGGCGACAAGGCGCGCCAGGCCTTGGGCGAAATGAGCGCGCACGCCACGGACACCATCCAGGGGCTGGCTGACCTGACCGCATTCCAGGCCACCGGCCGCCGCCGTGCCGAATTCTTGAAAGTGGCCGACGCCTACCGCGTGCGGCGCCTTGCCATCCTGCGGGACCTGTCCAAGCAGAACGCCTGGTTTGAAGTGGCGATGGGGCTGGGCGGCTTGGCGGTGGCGGTGGTGGGCGCGTTGCAGGTGTCAGCCGGCGCACTGTCGGCCGGCATGCTGCCGTTGCTGGTGCTGATCGCCATGGCGACCTTCCTGCCCGTTTCGGAAATTTCGCAGGTCAGCCGCCAGTTGGCCGACACCATCGCGGCCACGCGCCGGCTGCACGTGGTCAGCAACGAACCCGAGCCCGTGGCCGACGGACCGCTGTCGCCACCTGTCGCTACACACGGCCTGGCGCTGGCGTTTGAACACGTCAGCTTCGCGTATCCCGGCAAAGCGGAAGACACGCTGAAGGACCTTAGCTTCAAGGTGCCGGCCGGCGCCACAGTGGCCATCGTGGGCGCATCGGGTGCGGGCAAAAGCACGGTGGCCAGTCTGTTGCTGCGCTTCTGGGACCCCCGCCTGGGCGCGGTCAAGCTGGACGGCATGGACGTGCGTCAACTGCAACTGGATGGCCTGCGCGAACGCGTGGCCCTGGTTACCCAGGACACTTATCTGTTCAACGACACGCTGGAGGCAAACATCCGGCTGGCGCGGCCCGAGGCCACGCCCGACGAGGTGGGGCGCGCGCTGGCCCAGGCGGCGCTGACCGACTTCGTCAAGCAGCTGCCCGACGGCCTGGCAACGCCCGTCGGCGAACGCGGCATGCAGTTATCGGGCGGCCAGCGCCAGCGCATTTCGATTGCGCGGGCCTTCTTGAAAAATGCACCCGTGCTGATTCTGGACGAAGCGACCTCGCACCTGGACACCTTGTCCGAGCTACAGGTGCGAGGCGCGCTGGACGCGCTGATGCAGCACCGCACGACGCTGGTGATTGCGCACCGCCTGTCCACCATCCGCAATGCCGACCTGATCCTGGTGCTGGACCGCGGCACGCTGGCCGAGGCCGGCACGCACGACCAATTGCTTGCCAGGCAAGGGGCTTATGCGCGCCTGGCAAGCCACCAGGGTGGGTACGCGGTCAGTAGCGCAACGTCTCTACCGACTTAGCGTTGGCGCGCACTTCGGCGGGCGTGAACCAGACACGCTTGCTGCCGAAGTCCCGATACATGTCGAACTGGTCACGCGTGTGCGCCGACGCCGTGCCGTCCGGGGCGACAAAGCCGCTTTGGCCCGGCGCCACCACGTCCACCGCCCGCACGCCCTTGCCGTCGAACACCGTCATGTTGTTTTCGGTGCCCCGGTTCTGGGTGGACGGAAAGCTCAGCACCGCCTTGTCGTCCGCCTGCGGCACGCCCAGGAAGTTCTTGGGCGCAAACACCATCGGCGCGGCCGGGATGCGCCACGCGGCCGGGTCCTGTCCATAGGTCTTTTGCAAGTTGGCCAGGGCTTCGTCCAGTGCGGCAAGGGTCACGGATTCCGGGCGCTTGCCGTTGAAGAAGTCGTAGGTTTGCGGCACGCCGGCAGCGGGGCCGGCCAGCGCGTTGAACAACACCTTCACGCCCACCGTCAGGTTCAGTGACCCCACGGCCGGCGCGGCCGGCGTGGGGTACCCGGTAGCGCTGTACCACTTGAAGAAGTCGGCCGGCATGTCGTCAGCCAAGGTCGCGCGCAGCATGGCGCGCAGCCACGCGTCCATCACGGCCGGGCCGTTGTTGTCGTAGTAGCCCGGCTGCTTGTCGCTGGTGCCCATGCCGTCCCAGGCGGTCAGCCCGGCCACCAGCTTGGCGCGGGCATCATCGGCCGGCAAGCCCGCCACCGCCCGTTGCAGGAACGGCAGGAAATGGCGGCGGTTCACGTCGGCGTAGCTGGTGGTGCGGATCAGGTCCCACATCTGCTGCGCGCTGACCTTGCCGCCGTTGGCCGTCATGGCTTTCAGCCGCGTTTCGATTTCGGCGTAGCGGTCGGCCTGGCCCCATACGATGGCGAACAGGTCGGTTGAAGGATAGCCGCGCATGGGCTGGTTGTTCCAGTTGCCGATAAAGCCCTGGCGCGGGTTGTAGACCTGCGGATTGGTGGCAAACGGCAGCATGCCGTCCCAGTCCATTTCGCCGGTGCCGGGCACGGGCAGGCGCGGGTCGTGGCCGGGTTTGCGCTTGGGATAAAAGCCGGTGTGGGCGTAGCCGATGTTGCCGCGATCGTCCGCGTAGTACCAGTTGATGGTCAGCGCGTGGCGCGCGGCCTGCTGCTTCCATTCGTCCCAATTGCGCACCTGCGTCTTGTGCGTCCAGGCCATCAGCGATTGCAGCTCGTAGCCTTCCCAGGCGCGCGCCTTGGCGTAGGCCACATGCTGCTTGTCGTCGAACTTGGTGACGATGCCGTGCACCGTGCGGTAGACGTCCATCAGCACCGGCTGGCCGCCCTTGACCAGGATAAGCTCGGTGCGCTTTTCCATCGTCTTCCATTGGCCGTCATGGAAATAACGGGTGCGGTCCGCGGGGTCGAGCTTTTCGGCATAGATGTCGACGTCGTCGCCAAAGCCTGCCGTCGAGCCCCAGGTGACGTGGGCGTTGTGGCCGAACAGGATGCTGGGATAGGCGAACGGGGTGTTGCCCACCACGTCGAACCCTGCGCCGTGCAGGCCGATGCCGTAGGTGTAGGCGGGGTTCCACCAGCCGAATTGCGGGCCGTTCAACAAGATGGACTTAGCGTCCTTGGCGTGCTCGCGGCCCACGATCCACATATTGCTGGTGGTGGGAAAGCCGGCGATGCCGGGTTGGCCTGATTCAGCGAACTGCGCCAGCATGCGGGCTGGCGCGTCGGTGGCCACGTCGTTGGACTGATCGGACAGCACACCGCGCGTTTGCGGGTCGCGCGCCACGCGTTCCAGCATGGGCGGCGTGCCGTCATAGCGCGGCAAGGCGTACGACAGCTTGGCCGGCGCCGGCGCCGCGGCGGACGGGGTCCCCGGCTGATACACGCCCTCTTCTTCGGGCACGGTGGTGGGCGCGCGGCTGTCGGTCATCCAGCGCAGCTGGTTGAAGATCTGCATCGCGCGAGCCTCGCCGTGCCTGTCTTTCAAGGCGGTCAGCAGGGCAAGGTTGTCGACTTCGCTGTTGGCATCCGAGAACCGGTTGGCCATGGTGCCCACAAACACCATCGCCACGTCATAGGCCGTCCAGTTGGCCGGCTGAAATTGCAGGTCGTTGAATTCCTTGGGCATCAACGTGCCGGGATCGGCCCGCACGCGCGCGATCCACGCATTCATGCCGGCGGCATAGCCGTCCAGGATCCGGCGTTCGGAATCGGGCAGCGCGGCAAGCTGGCGCCGGATGCGTTCGGGCGAAAAGTTGCCGCGTATGGATTTGTCGAACGCCACCATTTTTTCGCCCAGCACTTCTGCGACCAGGCCCTGCGTGCTGCGGCGCGCCATCTCCATCTGGAACAAGCGGTCTTGCGCGACCGCGTAGCCGTAGCCGTAGAACAGGCCATACACCGTGTCGGCGTACACGTGGGGCATGCCGTAGCCATCGCGACGGATCGTGACGGCCTTGGACGCGGCGCGGGGCGCCTGACCGGTGGCGGCGGATACGGGCGCCGAGCCTTGCATGGCCGGCGGGGCGGAATTCGCGTTCCGGGATGGCTCCAGGGCCCAGGCCGGGGCCGCGCCCACGCTGGCGCAGGCCGCCAAGACGGCGGCCGACAACAAATGCTGCTTCATTGAATCTGTCTCCAAATTGATAAGCCGCGCCCATCGTGCGAGTGCCCGGGCGCGGGATGCGGCGCCTCTGCCGAGCGCCGTCGGGGACCATGATAAGAAGCATTACTTATAATGCCAATGCATTTATGTCATGACTTTGATGCGGAAAGGTTATGGATTTTCAAAAGCTCAAGCACTTGCTGGCGGTGGTGGAATACGGCACTTTTTCGCTGGCGGCGCAAAAGGTGAATTTGTCGCAGCCCGCGTTAAGCCGCAGCATCCAGGCGCTGGAGGCCGAGCTGGGCTTGCCGTTGCTGGACCGTGGCACGCGCCAGGTCCACCTGACGCCTTATGGCGCCTGCGTGGCGGAACGCGCGCGCCGCATGCGCTTCGAAGAAGCCGAGCTGCAACGCGAACTCAAAGCGCTGCATAGCGGCGATTCCGGCACGTTGACCATCGGGCTGAGCCCGACGCCGGCCTCGTTGCTGCTGTCGCCTTTTCTGGCGCACATGGCGGCCAATCGCCCGCAGGTGCGCGTGGGCGTCGAACTGGGCGCCACGGCCGCGCTGCTGGACATGCTGCGCGCGGAACGCATCGACGCCATGGTCTGCGATGCGCGCATGCTGTATGACGCCGCCGACATCGACACGCGCCCGCTGGCGCCGCTGCGCGCCGGCATGGTGTGCCGCCCCGGCCACCCGATCCTGGCGCACAAGCACGTGGGCATCGAACACATACGGCAGTACCCGGTGGCGTCCAGCACGTTAAGCCCCGAAGTATCGCTGCGGCTTGCCGAGACGCTGGGCCCGGGCGGCGCGCCCGAACAGATGGTCACCTTGCGTTGCGAAAACCTGGACCCGCTGGTGGACCTGGCGCTGCACACCGACACGCTGCTGCTGGGCGTGATTTGCGTAACGCAGCGTGAACAGCAAGCGGGGCAACTGGTCGAAGTGCCACTGCCGCCCGACCCGCAGCGCCAAGGCCATTACGTATTGGCGCGCCTGGCCGGGCGCACACCGCTGACGGCGCAAGATGCGCTGTACGACTTCACGCAGCAATGCTGGGCCGGCTTCGCTGCCTTCCAGCCGCGCACCCGTCGCCGTTGAAAAAAACCCACATCGAAAGCGTGCGCGCGCGGTGCCCCGTTGATTCCCTTAACTCATCTCTATAGAATCAGCAATTCGGGCGTTTGCCCATTTCTTTTTCCTTCACTTCACTTACCGCCAGGGAGGCCGCATGATGTATCACCCCATGCCGTACGCCGTCCCGCGCGTGTCCCCGCGACGCCATTAAGTCGTCGCCCGCGCGGACCCATCGCTAGACCGTTACCTAGCGACTGGTCCTCCGTGCCCGCCCCAAACACATAAACGCAGTCGCCGGCGCTCATTGCGCCCGGCATGTCATTCCCTCTTTCATCACAAGGACATCCTGGCGTGTCTTGTGCCGCCAGGCCATTGTTATGGCTAGAAAAAAAATCGACTTACGAGGACAGGCCTTCAAGGACGTCCTGGGCTTTACCTTTCGGCATTGGGCCTTCCAGCCGTGGCGCACGGTCGTCATCGTGCTGCTGGCCTTGCTATCGGCCGTGGCCGACATTCTGACGCCGATGTATGCCGGCCGCCTGGTTGACGCCGTGGCGTCCGGCTCATCCGGCGACGAACTGGCCTGGAGCGCCGCCATCACCGCCTTCTGGTTGTTGGTGGCGCTGGGCGTGGGCGGCACGCTGCTGCGCCAGGCGGTGTTCCAGAACATCATCACGTTCACGTTGAAGATGATGAACGGCATTGTGTCGAACGCCTTTTACCGGGTGCAGCGCTTTTCGACGGATTGGCATGCCAACAGCTTTGCGGGTTCCACCGTACGCAAGATCACGCGCGGCATGTGGGCCGTGGACATCCTGAACGACACGCTGCTGATCGCGCTGTTGCCGTCGGTGGTCATGTTGGTGGGCGCCACGGCGTTGCTGGGCGCGCACTGGCCGGTGATGGGGCTGGTGGTCGGGCTGGGCTCGGTGCTGTACATCGCCGTCACCGTGGCGCTGTCGCTGGGTTATGTGGCGCCGGCCGCGCGCCTGGGCAACGCCTGGGACACGCGCATGGGCGGCGCGCTGGCCGACGCCGTCAGCTGCAACGCGGTGGTCAAGGCATTTGGCGCCGAAACGCGTGAAGAGGTGCGGCTGGATCGCGTGGTGAACAAGTGGCGCAACCGCACGCGCCGCACCTGGGTGCGCGCGACGCTGAACGGCGGCATCCAGGGCGCGATGCTGGTGGCGATGCAGGCGGCCATCCTGGGCGCCTCCTTGCTGCTGTGGTCGCGCAACCAGGCCACAGTGGGCGACATCACGTTCACGCTCACGATGTTCTTCGTGCTGCAAGGCTATCTGCGCGACGTGGGCATGCACATCCGCAACCTGCAACGCTCGGTCAACGACATGGAAGAACTGGTGGCGATGGAACGCCAGCCCTTGGGCGTGGCCGACCGGCCGGGCGCGGGAACCATCCAGGTCAAGGCGGGCGAGATCCGTTTTGAAGACGTGACCTTTCGCTATGGCGCACACAACACGCCGCTGTACGACAAGTTCTCGGCGCGCATCGCGCCGGGCGAACGCGTCGGGCTGGTGGGCCATTCCGGGTCGGGCAAGACCACGTTCATCAAGCTGATCCAGCGTCTGTATGACGTGAACGAAGGCCGCATCACGATCGACGGGCAGGACATTGCCCAGGTGAAGCAGGCGACGCTGCGCGGCCAGATCGCGATCGTGCAGCAGGACCCCGTGCTGTTTCATCGCACGTTGGCGGAGAACATCGCCTATGCCCGCCCCGGCGCCACGCAGGCCGACATCGAGAAAGCAGCCCGGCTGGCCAGCGCGCATGATTTCATCATGTCGCTACCGAAGGGTTACGACACGCTGGTGGGCGAACGCGGCGTGAAGCTGTCGGGCGGCGAGCGCCAGCGCGTGGCGATTGCGCGGGCCTTCCTGGCGGATTCACCCATCCTGATCCTGGACGAAGCCACGTCCAGCCTGGACAGCGAAAGCGAGGTGCTGATCCAGCAGGCCATGGACCGCCTGATGGTGGGCCGCACGACGCTGGTGGTGGCGCACCGGCTGTCGACGGTACGTGCGCTGGACCGACTGCTGGTGATGGACCATGGCCGCATCATTGAAGAAGGCAGCCATGACCAGCTGATCCGCTTGAAGGGTGGCCTGTACCGGCGCCTGTTTGAACGCCAGGCCCTGGAACTGACCAAGGGCATGACGCCGGCTGAAATGCTGCAAGACGGCGCCACGCCCCCGCCCGTGCAAGAACAGGTGGACAACGACGACGTGGACACCGGGGAATTTGCTTTCGGCAAGTAAGGGGCAAGACGCGGAAAGCGGCCGGCGCGGGGCGTCTGGCCAATGCCCAACGTCCGCCCCGCTTCCCGGCTTCAGGCCGGGCGCTGCGCGAAGGTCAGGCGCAGGCCGAAGGCAATCAGCGCCGTGCCGAAGACCATGCCTTGCACCTTTTGGGCACGGGGGCTGGCAGACATCCAGCGCCCCACCGCCCCGCCCGCCAAGGCGCATATCACATCGAACGTCAGCCCCAAGCTGACGAGTATGACGCCCAGCACCGCAAACTGTTGCCCGATGGACCCATGCGCGGGCGACACGAACTGCGGCAGCAGCACCGAGCAAAACAGCAGGGCCTTGGGGTTGAGCACATTGGTCAACACGCCGCTTAGCAAGGCGGCGCCCAGGCCCTTGCCGCGCGCGGCCGGCTGGCCGGTGGCATCAAGCACGACTGGCTTGGCGCGCAACAGCTTCACGCCCAACCACATGAGATAACAGCCGCCCACCGTGCGCGCGGCGTCGAAGGCCCAGGGATGGGTCTTGAACAAAGCTGCCAGGCCCAACGCGGCCAGGGTCACGTGCGCGGCGCGTGCAAGGGCCAGCCCCACGGCCACCGCCAGCGCCTGT
The DNA here is from genome assembly GCF_053543755.1 of Achromobacter semiaridum. Classification (NCBI taxonomy): domain Bacteria; kingdom Pseudomonadati; phylum Pseudomonadota; class Betaproteobacteria; order Burkholderiales; family Alcaligenaceae; genus Achromobacter; species Achromobacter semiaridum. The sequence goes on from NZ_JBLVOL010000001.1 coordinate 20,347, forward strand.
CCGCGCCCGCGCAGCACGCCAGTTTCCAGCAACAGGATCATGTCCGGGCCCGGCACCACATACACAATCAGCAACGCCCCAAGAAACAACGCCATATCGGCCATATCCGCGCTCCCGCGTATGCTCTTCAACGCGGTGATTCTAGGGAAATCGGGCTAGCATGTGCTTGCGATTCATGCCAAGCAAACTATGATGATTGGCACATCGCGCTAATAAACTATCCCTTTACTAAATTCCATGCCAAAACATGAACTGGATGCCTACGACCGCCGCATTCTTGAAGCCTTGCAGAAGAACGGCCGCCTGACCAATGTTGAGCTGGCCGAGCAAATTGGCCTGTCGCCATCGCCCTGCCTGCGGCGGGTGCGCATGCTGGAAGAATCGGGCGTCATTCAGGGCTACGAAGCCCGGCTGGCGCCCGACGAAGTGGGCCTGGGCCTGACCGTATTCGTTGGGGTGAAGGTGGAGCGGCACCACGAGCGCGACGCCGAGCAGTTCCGCAAGGAAGTCAGCGCCCTGCCCGAAGTCATTGCGGCGCACCTGGTATCGGGCGAGTCTGACTTCCTGCTGCAAGTGGTGGTGCCGGACCTGCGCGGCTACGAGCGCTTTTTGCTGGGCACGCTATTGAAGCTGACCGGCGTGAAAGACATCCGCAGCAACTTCGCCATTCAAACCGTCAAGCCCCAAAGCCCGCTTCCGCTGGACCACCTGAGCAAGTAGCCCACGCTGTCTTCACGACGGCATATTGGCCGCCGCCTGATCCACCCGCGCGGCGCGACGGTCAAAGCGCGCCTGCGACATCGCCAGATAACGCTCGACCACGGCGGGCTCGGAGGTGCGGGGCGTGCCGCCGGGGAACGGCGGTTTGGGGTCGTATTCGATTTGCAACTGGATCAGCTTGGCGACGTCTTCCCCGCATAGCGCCGCCACCACCTTCAAGCCCATGTCGATGCCCGACGTGACGCCACCGGCCGTGTAGATGTTGCCGTCCACGCACAAGCGTTCTTCGCTGGGGATCGCACCAAAGCGCGACAGCAGTTCGCGGGCGCGCCAGTGGCTGGACGCGCGCTTGCCGCGCAGCAGCCCCGCCGCGCCCAGCAACAACGAACCGGTGCAGATGCCGAACAAATAGCGCGCCGCCAAGCCCTGCTGCCGGGTGAAGGCCACCCAATCGGCATCGACGATGGCATCATCCGTGCCCGGCCCGCCCGGCACCACCAGCAGGTCGCATTGCCGTGCCGACGCCAGCGTTTGCGTGGGCACGAATTGCAAGCCGCGATCGCACCGTACCGGATCGCGCGTTTTTGCGACAAAATCCACCGTGAAGCCCGGCGCGTTCGCCAAGACCTCGTAGGGCCCGGTCATATCCAGCTGGGTCAGCCCTTCGAACAAGAGAAAATTCACATGCATGACGATGCTCCCTTGAAAACGCCAGCGTCCAGCATAGGCGGACGCGCCCGCGCCGGTGCGCCAGAAGCGGATGAATTTGCGCCACAACGCGTGCTGTTCCTGCTGTACGACGGCTTCCAGCCGCTGGATCTGGCGGGGCCGTGGCAGGCATTCACGTCCGCCAACGAAGAGGCCGGCAAACCGCTCTACCAACTGCGCACCATCGCGGCAACGCCGGTGGTCGCCACCTGGGAACAGGGCCTGCGCATGCAGGTGGATGGCACCTTCGAACACGATGCCGATGCACCGATCGACATGATGTTCGTGCCGGGCGGCCCGGGGGTGGACCGCGCCAGCGCCCACGCCGAAACCATGGCCTGGCTGCGACGCCGCGACGCCCTTGCCCCGCGTACGTGCAGCGTTTGCACGGGCGCCTTCGTGCTGGCCGCCGCCGGCCTGCTCAATGGCCGCGCGGTCACCACGCATTGGCGGTCCGCCGACCGACTCCGGCTGATGTATCCCGCGCTGCGCGTGCAAGACGACCGCATCTTCATCGAAAGCGGCAAGTACTGGACGTCGGCGGGGGTGACGGCGGGCATCGACCTGGCGCTGGCGCTGATCGAACGCGACTTTGGCGCGGCGCTATCGCAGCAGGTGGCGCGGCAGCTGGTGGTCTTCATGCGGCGCGATGGCGATCAGCGCCAATACAGCCAGACGCTGCGCTTGCAGGACCGCGTGTCCGCGCCGTTCCGGGACCTGGTCGAGAAGATGGAGGCAAAGCTGTCGGCCCGCTGGACAGTGGACGACATGGCCGATGCCTGCCATATGTCGCGCCGCACGTTCCAGCGTAAATTTGCCGCGCACTTCGGCGTGGCGCCCACCGAAGTGCTGCGGCGCTTGCGCCAGGAACGGGCCAGCGCGTTGCAGGCGACCGGTAAGATGTCGAAAAAATCGGTCCGGCAACTTGTCGGGCCACTCCACAACAGGCCCGCTCCATGACCACACCCGCTGCCCCTTACACGCCCTTGCGCCGTGCCGTTGCGCTGTTGGCCGTGGGCCTTGCCATGCCGCTGCTGGCCGGTTGCGATGACCCCGCCGGCCCGCCCAAGCTGACCCTGGAACAGCTCTTGTTCAAGGACCTGACGCCCAGCCGCGAGTTCAAAGGCGATCTTAACGGCCAGCCGGTGCACCTGATCGTCAACGATTGCGAGGTCTACCTGAACGAAGCCGATCCGGAAAGTTCATCCGGCGCGCGTCGCTGGACCAAGGTATTGGAGCCGGAGTTCTACCCGTCGTTCATGGACTGCCAGCGGCAGTCGCTAAGCCGCGTGGGCAAGATGGTGGAAGCCGAGATCGGTGAAATGGCGATGGGCGCGGGCGGATGCTGCGCGACCGGCGGCCGCTTCCGTTCCTCGGATGGCCGCGTATGGAAGCCGCAATAGGCCGCGTGCGCCGCGCCCG
>NZ_JBLVOL010000002.1:0-67956 GCF_053543755.1 Achromobacter semiaridum
CGGAGTCCAGGTCCGACGCCCGGCCCGACTCCCGACCTGGCGAATCGCCGCCTCCGCCGCCGCCCGACGGGCGCAGCGTCGATCCCGGGGACTCGCGCAGCGCCCCGCAGCGCGAGGCCGACCACGCCGCCCACGAAGAGCGCATGAAGCGCTACCAGCCCGAACCCGACGACATACGCCGCGACCTGCGCGTGCTGGTGCAACTGCTGAACGAACGCCTGAATGACGGCACGCGCGTGGCGTTGTCGCGCGGCCCCACGCCGGAAATCTTCATTTCTCTGGCGCCCAATTCCGCCAGCGAGGACGTGCCGCGCCTGCGCGAATGGCTGGTCATTCCGCTGGAACGGCTGGACCCGCCGGTTGCCACGCCGTTCATCGCGGCCTGGTTGGGCGGACTGGGCCTGTTGCTGCTCTTGGCCGTGGGCTTTTCGTGGCACATCACGCGTCCCATCACGCGCTTGGCCGATGCGGCCGACCAGCTTGCCGCCGGGCAGCCGCAGCGCGTGGAACCGTCCGGCCCGCACGAAACCCGCGCGCTAGGCGAACGCTTCAACGCCATGCTGGACGCCCTGGCCGAGTCCGACTCCGTGCGCCGCACGCTGCTGTCCGGCCTGCCGCACGATCTGAAGGGACCGTTGTCGCGCATGTGGTTGCGCATTGAAATGGCCGACGATTCCAAGCTGAAGGAAGGCTTGCGCACCGACCTGCAAGACATGCAGCACATGGTCGATCAGTTCATCGGCTTTGTGCGCGGCACGGACCCGGCCGCCTACCGCTATGCGCCCATCGTGCTGTCCGACTGGCTGGTCGAACGCGTGGGCGCGTGGCAGGGCGCGGGCACCGATATCCACCTGACGTCCGTGGACGACGACGCGCCGCTGGTGGTGCAGGCCGACGCGGTGGCGTTGGGCCGTTTGTTGGACAACCTGATCGGCAATGCGCTGAATCATGGCGCGCCGCCGGTCAATGTCAGCCTGCGCCGCGAAGACCGCGAGGCCGTGCTGGACGTGTCGGACCATGGCCCCGGCATCGTGCCCGAACGCCGCCAGGAGGCGCTGCGCCCCTTCAGCCGGCTGGACGATGCGCGCACCCGTACAGGCAGCGTGGGCTTGGGGCTGGCGCTGGCCGAGGCAATCGCGCGCGCACACGGCGGGTCGCTGGAACTGCGTCAGGCGGAATCCGGCGGGCTGTGTGTGCGGGTGAAGCTGCCGTTGTCGGAAAACGCCTGATGCGGGCGGGGGCCAGCTAATGGCCCCCACCACCGCCCGCGCCAGCCGACTCGCCATACGGTACGATGCATCCTGCTTCGTCCCTTGTCGTTTTTCGCACCATGGCCATTCAGTCCGATTCCCTTTCCTCTCGTCCCGACGCGCCCCGCATCGTGGCGCCGCAGCCGGTATCGCCCAACGAGGAATCGATCGAGCGCGCCTTGCGGCCCAAGGCCCTTCAGGAATACGTCGGCCAGCAGCGCGCCCGCGAACAGCTTGAAATCTTCATCGCGGCGGCGCGCAAGCGCGGCGAGGCGCTGGACCACGTGCTGCTGTTCGGCCCCCCCGGCCTGGGCAAGACCACGCTGGCCCACATCATTGCGCACGAAATGGGCGTGCAACTGCGCCAGACGTCCGGCCCCGTTCTGGAACGGCCCGGCGACCTGGCGGCATTGCTGACCAACCTGGAAAAGAACGATGTGCTGTTCATCGATGAAATCCACCGCCTGTCGCCCGTTGTCGAGGAAATCCTCTACCCCGCGCTGGAAGATTTCCAGATCGACATCCTGATCGGCGAAGGCCCGGCCGCGCGCAGCGTCAAGCTGGACCTGCAACCGTTCACACTGGTGGGCGCGACCACGCGGGCCGGCATGTTGACCAACCCGCTGCGTGACCGTTTTGGCATCGTGTCGCGGCTGGAGTTCTACAACGCCACGGACCTGGGCCACATCGTCACCCGCAGCGCCGGTTTGCTGAACGCCGTCATCACGCCCGACGGCGCGGCGGAAGTGGCGCGCCGCGCACGCGGCACGCCTCGTATCGCCAACCGCCTGCTGCGCCGCGTGCGCGACTACGCCGAGGTCAAGGCCAGCGGCACTATCGACGCCGACGTCGCCGGCCGTGCGCTGGCCATGCTGGAAGTCGATCCGCAAGGCCTGGACCTGATGGACCGCAAGCTGCTTGAAGCCATCATCCACAAGTTCGATGGCGGACCGGTCGGCGTGGACAGCCTGGCTGCCGCGATCGGCGAAGAACGCGACACCATCGAAGACGTGATCGAGCCTTACCTGATCCAGCACGGCTACCTGCAACGCACGCCGCGCGGCCGCACCGCCACGCTGTCCACGTGGCGCCATCTGGGCCTGGCCCCACCGGCGGGGGCGGCCACCGGCAGCGGCGACCTGTTCAACAAATAGGCTAGCCGCGTCGGCGGGCGGCGCAATCTGCGTGACGGGTTTATGATCCTGGGGTTTTTCGACATTCCCGCGATCAAAGGACCAGATTTCCATGCTGCCCGAACTGCCTACCTATGATGACGTCGTGCGCGCCAGCGAGCGCCTGGCCGGCAACGCCCACCGCACGCCCGTCCTGACCTCGGCCACGGCCGACGCCATCAGCGGCGCGTCGATCTTCTTCAAGTGCGAGAACTTCCAGCGCATGGGCGCGTTCAAGTTTCGCGGCGGCTTCAACGCCATCGCGCGCCTGACGCCGGAGCAGCGCGCGGCGGGCGTGGTGACGTTTTCGTCGGGCAATCACGCGCAAGCCATCGCGCTGGCTTCCAAGCTGCAAGGCGTGTCGGCCACGATCATCATGCCGCTGGACGCCCCGGCGGCCAAGCGCGCGGCCACCGAAGGCTATGGCGGCAAGATCGTGACCTACGATCGCTACACCGAAGACCGCGAGCAGATCGCGTTGCGCATTCAGGCCGAAACCGGGGCCACGCTGATCCCGCCTTACGACCACGAAGACGTGATCACGGGGCAGGGCACGGCGGCCAAGGAATTGTTCGAGGAAGTGGGCGAACTGGACTATCTGTTCGTGTGTCTGGGCGGCGGTGGCCTGTTGTCGGGGTCGGCGCTGTCGGCATTTGCGCTAAGCCCGCGTTGCCTGGTGTACGGCGTTGAGCCCGAAGCCGGCAATGACGGCCAGCAGTCGTTGCGCAAGGGTGAAATCGTCCGAATTCCCGCGCCCAAGACGCTGGCCGACGGCGCCGCCACTACCCACCTTGGCAACCTCACGTTCCCGCTGATCCAGAAGTATGTGCGCGATATCGTCACCGTGACTGACGCGCAGTTGGTCAGCACCATGAAGTTCTTTGCCGAACGCATGAAGATGGTGGTCGAGCCCACCGGCTGCCTGGCCGCCGCCGCGGTCATGCAAAACGTGGTGCCGGTAAGCGGCGCGCGGGTCGGCGTCATCATCAGCGGTGGCAATGTCGACCTTCCGGTCTACTCCCGGCTGCTGGCTTCCTGACGCGGAAACGGCGGCCCGCCCCCGGGCCGTCGATGCGTGCTTGCGGTTGTTGCCCGTGCAGGGCAGAATCGGATCTCGATCCTGACTCGAACAGGGGCTGCGGCATGCGTATCCTTGTCATCGGCGGCACCGGTTTCATCGGCCGTCACCTGATTGCTCGACTTTCCGCCGACCTGCACCAGATGATCGTGCCCACCCGCCTGCTGGCGCGTGGCAGCGAATTGCAAGTCCTTCCGACCACCACCCTGATCCAGACCGACATCCATGACGATGCCGTGCTGGACCGCCTGGTGCGGGGCTGCGACGCGGTGGTCAATCTTGTCGGCATCTTGCACGGCAACGTCGGCCGGCCTTATGGCTCGGCGTTCGCGCGGGCGCACGTGCACCTGCCGCAGCGCATTGCGCGCGCATGCCAACGTCATGGGGTTCGGCGCCTGTTGCACATGAGCGCGCTGGGGGCGGATTCCCAGGGCGACAGCATGTACCAGCGCTCCAAGGGCGACGGCGAGGCCGCCGTCAAAAGCGAATTCCCATCCGGCAACGATACGGGGTGGACGATTTTCCGGCCCTCGGTCATCTTCGGCCCGGACGACAACTTCACGAATATGTTTGCGTCGCTGGCGCGCTGGCTGCCGGTCTTGCCGCTGGCGGGCGCCAACGCGCGCATGCAGCCGGTGTATGTGGGCGACGTGGTGGTGGCCATGGCCACCGCGCTGAGCGATTCGCAAACCTGTGGCAAGACCTATGAACTGGGCGGCCCGCAGGTTTACACGCTGGGTGAAATTGCGCGTCTGTGCGCGGCGTGGAGCGGCCATCCGCGCCCGGTGGTGCCGGTGCCGATGGGCGTGGGACGCATCCAGGCGCGCCTGTTCGAATGCATGCCCGGCGAACCCCTGATGTCGCGCGACAACCTGGATTCCCTGCGCCGCGACAACGTCTGCGTGGGCCCCATCGCGCCGGAATTGCGCGTGGTGCCGACCGGCCTGGAAGCCGTGGCGCCACGCTATTTGCAGCGTGCGCCTTAGCGCGCCAACGCTTTCAATGCCTGCTTGATGCCGTCGGACACACCCACGCCTTCGGGCAGGGTCTTGAGGGCCGACAGCGATTCCTTCTCTGAATAACCCAGCGCCAGCAGGGCGTTCAAAATGTCCGACTGGTTGTCCGGCGTGGCGTGCGACGACGCGCCGATGTCGGCCCCCAGCTTGCCGCGCATTTCCAGCAGCAGCCGTTCCGCCGTTTTCTTGCCGATGCCGGGCACGCGCGTCAGGCGGCCCGATTCCTGCAAGGTAATGGCCTGCGCCAGGTCAGCCACGGACATTCCCGACAATACGGACAGCGCGGTGCGCGCGCCAATACCGCTGACCTTGATCAGCTGGCGAAACGCGCTGCGCTCGCCGGCGGTGCCGAAGCCATACAGGATGTGCGCGTCTTCACGCACCGTCAGGTGCGTATAAAGCGTGACGCGCGCGCCGGTCTCCGGCAGCGAATACAGCGTGCTCATGGACACGTCGATGTCATACCCCACGCCGCCCACGTCCACGCAGATGGTGGGAGGCAGCTTTTCAATCAGGGTTCCGGTAATGCGTCCGATCATGGTGATGATGGCCTGGTAGCAATGGCGCGCGCGGAATGCGCGGCGAATGCGGGCATTCTATACGCCCGGGCGGGCGCTGCGCTGCGGGCTCAGCCGATCAGGCGGCCATTGCGCAGGCGCGTCTTGCCGCCCATGCGCAAGGCCGTTCCCAGCCGTTCCAGCTTGTCCTGCAACGGGCCGACGTGGGCGTGGCAGATGGCGCAGGCCAGCGCGTCGGCGGAGTCGGGCGCGGGCACGCCGTCCAGGGACAGCAGGTGCTGCACCATCATCTGCACCTGCTCCTTGGCGGCGCGGCCGGTGCCGACCACGGCCTTCTTGATCTGCAAGGCCGTGTATTCATGCACCGCCAGCGAACTGTCGGCCAGCGCGCACAACGCGGCGCCACGGGCCTGGCCCAGCAGCAGGGTGGACGCGGGATTGGTGTTCAGGAAAACGATTTCAAGCGCCGCGACATCGGGTTGCGTGTCGCGCGCGACCTCGCGCAGATTGTCCAGGATGACTTTCAGGCGCTCGGCCAGCGTCAGCGCCGGCGGGACCACGATGGTCCCGCTGGCGACATAGCGCAGCCGCGAGCCCTCGGCATCGATCACACCGAAGCCGGTGCGGCGCAAGCCCGGATCGATGCCCAGGACGCGCATCAGTGGCGGAAGTGGCGGGTGCCGGTCAGCACCATGGCGATGCCGTGCTCGTCGGCCGCGGCGATGACTTCATCGTCACGCATGCTGCCGCCCGGCTGAATGACGCAGGTTGCGCCCGCCGCCACCACGACGTCCAGGCCGTCGCGGAAGGGGAAGAACGCGTCCGACGCCACGGCCGAGCCTTGCAGCGTCAGGCCGGCGTTTTCGGCTTTGATCGAGGCAATGCGGGCCGAGTCGATGCGGCTCATCTGGCCGGCGCCCACGCCCAGTGTCATGCCGCCGCCCACGAATACGATGGCGTTGGACTTGACGTACTTGGCGACCTTCCAGGCGAAAGCCAGGTCGTTCATTTCCTGTTCGGTGGGCTGGCGCTTGCTGACCACTTTGAGTGCATCGCGCGGCACGTTGTAGGCGTCCGGGGTCTGCACCAGCCAGCCGCCGCCCACGCGCTTGATGTCGAACGCGTTGTGGCCAACGCCCATCGGCACTTCCAGCACGCGCACGTTCTTCTTGGCGGCCAGGATGGCCAGCGCGGCGCCATCGTAGGCGGGCGCCAGCAGTACTTCCATGAACTGGCCGCTGACGGCTTCGGCCGTGGCCGCGTCCACCGGACGGTTAAAGGCGATGATGCCGCCGAAGGCCGACGTCGGGTCGGTCTTGAAGGCTTGCTGATAGGCGCCCAGCGTGTCGGCCGCCACGGCCACCCCGCACGGGTTGGCGTGCTTGACGATGACGCAGGCGGGCACGTCGAAGCTGCGCGCGCATTCCCACGCGGCGTCGGCGTCGGCGATGTTGTTGTAGGACAGTTCCTTGCCCTGCAACTGGCGGTAATTGCCCAGCAAGCCGGCCGGACGCTGCGCATCGACGTAGAACGCGGCGGTCTGGTGGGGATTTTCGCCGTAGCGCAGCGCCTGTTCCTGCTTGACCTGCAAGGTCAGCGTGCCGGGCCATTCGTTACGGGCGGGCACCGCTTCCTGGGCCGGTTCGGCTTCGGTCAGGCTGGTCAGGTAGGCGGCGATGGCGCCGTCGTAGGCCGCCGTGTGGGCGTAGACCTTCGAGGCCAGCGCCAGGCGCAGGCCGTAGGACGTGCTGCCGGTCTTGTCCATTTCGGCCAGCACGCGCGAATAGTCGACCGGGTCGATCACGACCGTCACGCCGCCTGCTTCGGTGCCATGGTTCTTGGCCGCCGCGCGCAGCATCGCCGGGCCGCCGATGTCGATGTTCTCGACCGCGTCCGCGAACGTGCAATCGGGCTTGGCCACGGTTTCACGGAACGGATACAGGTTCACCACCAGCATGTCGATGCGGTCGATGCCCGCCGCCTTGATGGTGTCCATGTGCTCGGCGCTGTCGCGACGGGCCAGCAGGCCGCCGTGAATCTTGGGGTGCAGCGTCTTGACGCGGCCATCCAGGATTTCCGGCGAACCCGTGTGGGCGGCCACTTCGGTGACGGTCAGGCCGGAGTCGGCCAGCAGCTTGGCGGTGCCGCCGGTCGACAGCAGGCGCACGCCACGCGCGGCCAGGGCGCGGGCAAATTCAACGATGCCGGTCTTGTCGGACACCGAAAGCAGGGCGGTTTCGATTTTCATGGTGGGGGACGGGAGTCGGGCGGTGGGCCTTTCTCGTTCAGGTCGGGATGGGAATCTGCGAAGGAAAGGACGGCGCCCGCCGGGGGCCGTCCTTCTTGGAAAAGCTATACCTGGATATTGTGCGCCAGCAACTTCTTGCGCAGGGTGTTGCGGGTGATGCCCAGCATTTCGGATGCGCGCGACTGGTTGCCGCCCGACCGCTCCAGCGCCACTTCAAGCACCGGGCGTTCCACGCAGCGCATCACCATGTCCCACATATCGTGGGGCTCGGATTCACCCAAGTCTTCGAAATAGCGCTCCAGGCTGGCGCGCACGCATTCTTCCAGGACATCTTTCTTGCTCATTTGAGTACAGATATTTTTATGTTGGTGTTGAGGCGGTTATGCCGCCAGCAGGGCTTCTGCGACCGGCGCCGGATGGGGCTCTCCGTCGCGCGAGAGGGTATCGAACCAATCCGACACCGCCCGCCACTGGTCGCGGGTATTGTCGATCAGGTTCATGTGGGCGCAGAACGAATCCGCCCCCGGCAGGCCGTCCAGATACCAGCCGATATGCTTGCGCGCCGTGCGTACGCCGGTGTGCTCGCCATAGAACCGGTAATGGTCGTCGAGATGTTCAAGCAACAGCTCGCGCATTTCCCCATAGGAGGGAGGGGCCAGTGACTCGCCCGTGCGCAAATAGTGATCGATTTCGCGGAAGATCCAGGGACGGCCTTGTGCCGCCCGGCCAATCATGACCGCGTCGGCGCCAGTGTAATCCAGGACGTGCTTGGCTTTTTCAGGCGAGTCGATATCCCCGTTTGCGATCACGGGGATGGTCAGTTCGGCCTTGACGGCGCGGATAGTGTCATATTCCGCCTCGCCCGTATAGAGGTCGGCGCGGGTGCGGCCGTGCAGCGTCAGCGCCGCGATGCCGGCATTTTCGGCCAGCTTGGCCACCCGCAGGGCGTTGCGGCTGTTGCGGTCCCAGCCGGTGCGGGTCTTGAGCGTGACCGGCACGCCCAGCGGTGCGCAGGCCGAGACCACGGCGTCCAGGATGCGGACGATCAGGTCTTCGTGGCGCAGCAGCGCCGAGCCGGACGCCACGTTGCACACTTTCTTTACCGGGCAACCCATGTTGATGTCGATGATGCGCGCCCCCTTGCCGGCGTTGAAAACGGCGGCCTCGGCCATCATGGCTGGGTCCGCGCCCGCGATCTGGACCGAAATAGGGGCGATTTCGCCATCATGATTCAGCCGCCGGGACGTCTTGACGCTGTCCCATAGCTTGGGGTTGCTGGCGGCCATCTCGGACACGGCGTAGCCCGCCCCCAACTTCTTGCAAAGTTGTCGGAACGGGCGGTCCGTCACGCCCGCCATGGGCGCGACAAGAACGTTGTTGGGAAGGGTCCATTGGCCTATGCGCATGGTCACATTTTAACCGGCTCGAATCGGACCCCTGTTTTCAAAGGCCGACAGCTTGGTAACAAGCGGCGCGGTTCAGGCGCGAAAGCCCTGCAACAAGTGCTGGGCCAAGGGCGCGCGCAGGGGCGAAGCCAGGTCCATGCCCAGCAACGCCAGCCCGCAGGCGTGTTCGACGGGTGCCAGCCCCGTGGCGAAGACGCGCGGCATCAAATCGGTCAGGCCGGCGGTGATGAAACGGTCGACATGCCGCGCCTGTGCGAATTCGGCCAGGCGCGAGGACGGGCTGGATGCCGGCTGCGCCAGCCAGCCGGCCAGCGTCTGGGCCAGGCGGGCGGCGTCGCGTAGCCCCAGGTTCAGGCCCTGGCCCGCCACGGGATGCAGCGTCTGCGCGGCGTTGCCGATGGCCACCACGCGCCCTTGCACCTGTGCGCGCCGGGCGGCCAGCGCCAGGGGGAAGACGTGGCGCGGGGACTGGCTCGACAGCCGGCCCAGGCGGTCGCCAAAGGCTTGCGTCAGCGCGACGGAGAACGCGGCGTTATCCATCGCGGCCAGTTCGTTGGCGCGCTCGGGCGCGCTGCACCAGACCACCGAGTAGGCGTCGGGCGTTTGCGGATGGGGCAACAAGGCCAGCGGCCCCTCGGCGGTGAAGCGTTCCCACGCCCAACCCCGGCGCGGCAGGGTGGCATGGGCAGTGGTCAGCACGGCATGCTGGCCGTAATCGCGGCGCAGGTCCGGGGCGCCGGCGCCGTCGGACTGCACGGCCACCTGGCACAGCAGCGTGTTGTCGCCCTGCGCGATGCGCACGCCGTCGGCGTCCTGGCGTTCGACCTTGGCGGCGGGGCCGGACAGCACGGTGACGCCACAGGCAGCCACGCGTTCGTCCAGCTTGGCGTGCAAGCCGGCATAGGCCACGACGCTGCCCAGCTGCGGCACGTTGAAATCAGTGTTCTGAATGACCGTGCGACCCAGCCGGCCCCGCTGCGACACATGGATGTTGCGTATGTCGGCCGACCGATCCGGCCACGCCAGCAATGATTCCAGCAACACGCGGCTGCCGTGGTTCATGGCAAGCACGCGTGGGTCGGCGGCGGGCATGGTGGCGGCAATGGTGGCAGGAATGGTGGCGGCGGGCGCTGCCGGGACGCTGCCCGCCAGCAGGGCGATGCGCGACGGGTCCGGCGCGACGCGCGCCAGCATCAGGGCCAGCACGCGGCCCACGGGGCCGGCGCCAAGAATCGCGATATCGAAGGCGGATGCAGTCATGCCGGGATTTTAACCGTCCACTACAATCCGGCACAGCCAGCGCGGCGGGCCGCGCGTAACCCTTACCGGTTGATCGACATGACGCAGGTTCAGGCTTCTTCTTCGGTGTCCGCTGCATCGGTTAGCGGCACCGCATCCGCCACCGCCCGCCGCCCGCGCGGCAAGGTCGCCGTAGGGCTGCTGGCCTGCCTGTTCGGCTGGTTGGGCGCGCATTGGTGGTATTTGGGCCGCCGCTACGCATGGGCGGTAACGCTGCTGGCCATCGTCAGCCTGTTCTGCGCGTTTCGCTTCTACCCCGTCTGGTACGACAACCCGGCCTTCTTCCTGTTGTTCATCCCGATGATCGACGGCTTCATTGAAAGCGCCGTGTTCTCGCTGATGTCCGACGAAAAATTCGACCGGCGCTACAACCCCGGCCTGGGCCGACCCACGTCCACGGGTTGGGGCCCGGTGCTGGTGGCCCTGCTGGCTTGCCTGGTGGGCTCGGTGGTATCGATGTTCGCCATCGCGATGGTGGTGGTTTACGTCTGGGTGGCCATGGGCTGGCTGGACGGGCTGGTGCTGTAGCGCGCGGGACGCGGAAGCGCCCCCCGCCGCGCGGCCCTATTCGCGCATCAGCGCTTCGATTTCCGACGCTTGCACCGGCACCCCGCGCGTGATCAGTTCGCAGCCTTCGTCGGTGACCAGCGCATCGTCCTCGGTGCGGATGCCGATGTTCCAGTAGCTTTCCGGCACATCGTCCGAGGGGCGCACGTAGATGCCCGGTTCGATCGTCAGCATCATGCCCCGTTCCAGCGTGCGCCACGGCCGGTCGCCGGACTGGCGCGCGGGGCCGGGTTGGCGGTAGTCGCCCGCGTCATGCACGTCCAGCCCCAGCCAGTGGCCGGTGCGGTGCATGTAGAAGCGGCTGTAGTCGCCCGATTCCAGCACGCCGTCCAGCGACCCTTTCAACAGCTTCAAGTCGATCATGCCCTGGGCCAGCACGCGCAACGCGGCCTCGTGCCCGTCGTTGAAGGTGCGCCCCGGGGCGGTGGCAGCCGCCGCGGCTTCTTGCGCGGCCACGGTCAGGTCGTACAGCGCGCGCTGCGGGCCGCTGTAGCGCCCGTTGACCGGAAAGGTCCGCGTGATGTCGCTGGCGTAGCTGTCGACTTCGCAGCCCGCGTCTATCAGCACCAGGTCGCCGTCGCGCAGCACGGCCTCGCCCGCCGGGTAATGCAGCACACAGGCGTTGGCGCCGGCGGCGACGATGCTGTTGTAGGCCACGGCCTGGGCGCCGTGGCGGCGAAATTCATAGAGCAGTTCCGCTTCCAGTTCGTATTCGTGCATGCCGGGGCGGGCCACGCGCATGGCCCGGGCGTGCGCGCCGGCCGATATCTTGGCGGCGCGTCTCATGGTGGCAATTTCGGCGGCGTCCTTGACCAGCCGCATTTCCGCCAGCAAGGGCCGAATGTCCTGTTGCCGGCTGGGCGGCGTGTGCCCGGCGCGCCCGGCATCGCGCGCGGCGGACAGCCAGCGATGCAGGCGCCCGTCGCGGTGCTTGTCGCCGGCCAGGGGCGCATACAGCGTGGGGTGATCCAGCATCAGCTTGGGGATCAGTTCGTCCAGCGCATCGATCGGGTGGGCGTCGTCAAAGCCAAAGTAATCGGCGGCCGCCTCGGGGCCGAACCGCTTGCCTTCCCAGATTTCATGTTCGACATGGCGCGGCCGGCAAAACAACAGGGCCCGATCCGTGGCGCCTGCAATCAACACCAGCCACGCCGCCGGCTCGGTGAAACCGGTCAGGTAGAAGAAGTCGCTGTCATGGCGGTACGGGAATTCGGCGTCGCGATTGCGGATCGCCTCGGGGGCGGTGGGCAAGATGGCGATGCCGCCGCCGTCGGCGCGCATCCGTTCCATCAGGCGTTGGCGGCGGGCGGCAAAGGGAGCGATGTCGGCGGGAGGCAGGCTCATGGGCGGGCAGGGGCGCGAGCCCCGCGAAAGGTGAGGGATGCGGCTTACTTTACCCCGCTATCGCGCGCGGACAACAGCACAAACCCAACCGGCGCGGTTCAGGCGGATTTGACTGGACGTCGCGATTTGCGCTGCTACAATCGCGGCTCTGTCATTGGGGAGTAGCCATCCTTTGTCCCCAAAGGAGTTAGCGTCAACAGACTTGGTGGTTCAGTACCGCGTAGCGGTTGCTAGAACTCCATGGCGCTAACGGTTTCCATGCAAGCGGCCCGCCCGCCGCATGGATCAGCCAGGCGAGACCTTTGGCCGCGTAGCGTTCACCCTAGCCGGGCGAGCCGCTGCGTCGCGCCAATTGGTTTCTGCTCGTCCGGCTGCGTTCATATGTTGCTCACCCTGTTCCTGTTTTTCCTGTCCGCGGCAGTGATTTACTTCGCCTGCGAATTCTTCGTCAATGGCGTCGAATGGGTCGGACACCGCTTCCACCTGGGCGCTACCGCCACCGGCACCGTGCTGGCGGCCTTCGGCACGGCCTTGCCTGAAAGCGCGGTCACCTTCATGGCCGTCGTGTTTGGCGACACCCCTGAACAAAAAGACATCGGCGTTGGCGCAGCCATGGGCGGCCCGCTGGTGCTGGCGACCCTGGCGTACGCGGTGGTGGGCATCGCGCTGTGGCGCGCCCGCCGTGGGGGCCAACCGGAAAAAGCCAACTGTATCAACGCGGACCAGCGCCGGCTGGCCCGCGACCAGGCCTGGTTCATGGGCATTTTCATTTTCAAGGTGGGGCTGGGCCTGCTGGCCTTTGCCTGGAAGCCGTGGCTGGGCATTCTGTTCCTGGCCACTTACGGCATGTACGTCAAACGCGAACTGAGCCATGACGAAGAACGCGCCGATTGCGAAGACCTTGAACCGCTTAAGCTGCGGCCGCGCGACACTGATCCATCAATGTTCTGGGCGGCCACGCAGACGATCCTGGCGTTGGTGGTGATTGCCGGCGCATCTCACGTTTTCGTCAACCAGATCGAGCTGCTGGGCGTCGCCATGGGCGCCTCCCCGCACGTGGCCGCCTTGTTGCTGGCGCCCGTGGCCACTGAGTTGCCCGAAATCATGAACGCGCTGATCTGGGTGCGGCAGGGGAAGGAACGGCTGGCGCTGGCCAATATTTCGGGCGCGATGATGATCCAGGCCACCATACCCAGCGCGCTCGGTATCTTCATGACGCCGTGGCTGCTGGATGCACCCTTGCTGGCGGCCGGCCTGTTCACGATGCTCTCGATCGGGCTGTTGTGGCTGCGCTTCCGTCGCTCGGTCATGAGCGTGCCCGCGTTGTCGGCGGTGGGTGGTTTTTACGCCCTGTTCGCGGCCTATCTGGGCTGGCATTTCTACGCCTGACACCGGTTGTCCGGAACGAAAAACGCGGCGCACGGCCTCTCAGGCTTGCGCCGCTTTTCTTTTTTACGTCAGTGGTGTCGTTGCACCGCAAAAACCTTGTCCATCAGTGGAAACCCGCGTAAAATCCGTCCGTTATCCATCCCAGGAGCAGTCTTCGTGAATACCGATTCCGGCGAAAGTAGTCGATCTTGCATCGACATCGCTGTCTGACAGGAAACACGCAGAGCTCCATCTGCCGCATCCTGTCATACAGGTTGCGGCGTATCCCAAGCCCAGGGTTCCACCCCAGGCAATAGCGCAAGCCTTCGGCTTGCCGGGAAATTCCCCAACGTAAACCGCCAGAACCGCCGCTAGTCGCAGCGTCAGCGTTCGTGCACGTCTTTTGTGCGCGTCTGCCATGCGCTGCGTGTGGCTGCACGCGTACTCGCGATCACGCTCCCCATTTTCGCAATGGAGGTCGTTATGCGTTTCTTCGACTTGTTCCTACGCCGCGCCGGCGTAGACCGTGCCACCGCCCTGGGCCGCCGTCGCGGCACGTCGCGCTTGACGGTCATTTGCCCGCGCGACGAACTGGGCGCCTTGCGCAAACAGATCTGCCTGGACTTCAGCGCCGCCGGCCTGGATGTCTCGCAAGTGCAGGTCGACCAAGGCCGCGACCCGAACATGGCGTCGGCTTGCATCACCGTCAATTGCCCGCCCGAACTGCGCGCTGAATTGATGTCGCAAGCGCGCCGCCTCAGCGCCAACCCCGCCGTGCGTCACGTGCATTTCGGCGCGCAAGCCGCCGCAATGGCTTCGTAACGCCCACTTGTCCCAGGAGAGATCATGCCTAGTGCCTTAGACCCCGACCCTCGATTGCGCCAAGGGCATGGCGCCGGCATGCCTGTCTGACCTGTCTTCTCGCCTGCGAGCCGACCGGCCGGACAGACTTCCGGCTCCGACGGACTCCGCAGCATTGAATCCCCGGCCTTGCCGCGTCCCACTGACGAACGCGCCCACGGCGCCGGTTTCGATTCCCAGCTAGCTCCCTTTCCGTTTTTGCACTCCGGCGCGATTCACCGCGATCCGGACACCGGCAACATTGCCCCGGTGCCTGCGCACGCCCGCCTGGGCGGACCGACGGCTTTACGTTATGCCGTGGCCCGTTCCTGCCCGCGTGGCCGGCGCCTGGGCGGGAAAGCCGTGTCTCCGACAAGAAATCCAAGAAAAACCGGAGCACTCCGATGTTTACCTTCCTGAAATCCTTCTTTTCGTCGGCCGCCGGCCGCCGCCGCGCAGGCCGTCACTTCCGTCGCACCCCCATACTTGAACAGGGCGCGCAAACCGCCGTCGCGTCGACGCCGTCGGAGGCATCGCGTCGCGCCAACCGCCGCATGCTGGAGCAATCCCGCATGGGGCTGGACGCCTTGTTCACGCTGTTGGCCAGTGGCCGTGGCGGCTTGACCCAGGCCCAGGCCGACGCTGCCCGCGAACGCCACGGCGCCAACGAAGTCGACCACGAAAAGCCGCTGTCCTGGTATTCGCACCTGTGGCTGTCCTATCGCAATCCGTTCAATCTGCTGCTGACGGCGCTGGCCGGCCTGTCATGGCTGACCGACGTGCGGATGGCCGAGGCCGACGACAAGTCGTGGACGGCCGTGGCCATCATTGGTTCCATGGTGGTGATTTCCACTGTGCTGCGCTTCGCCCAGGAACTGCGCTCGAACCGCGCGGCCGAGGCGCTGAAAGCCATGGTGCAGAACACCGCTACCGTGCTGCGCGCGGACGTGCTGACGCCGGAGGCCGCTAACGGCCGGCGCGTGTTCGGCGCCCCGCTGCACGACTCGGGCTCGTATCAGATGGAAGTGCCGCTGGCCGAACTGGTGCCCGGCGACGTGGTGCTGCTTTCGGCCGGAGACATGATCCCCGCCGACTGCCGCATCCTTAACGCCAAAGACCTGTTCATCGCGCAAGCCGCCTTGACAGGCGAATCCCTGCCGGTGGAAAAGCACGCCGCCCAGCGCGAGGAAACCGACAATTCGCTAGAGCTGGAAAACATGGCCTTCATGGGCACCAACGTGGTCAGCGGATCGGGCTGCGCCCTGGTCATCGCCACCGGAGCCAATACCTATTTTGGTCAGCTGGCCGGCCGGGTCACACAGGAAAGCCGCGCGCCGACGCAGTTTCAGCAGGGCATCAACCGTGTCAGCTGGGTGTTGATCCGCTTCATGCTGGTGATGGCGCCCATTGTCTTCGTCATTAACGGTGTCACCAAGGGCGATTGGCTGGAAGCCTTGCTGTTCGCGCTGGCAATCGCCGTGGGCCTGACGCCGGAAATGTTGCCGATGATCGTTACCGCCACGCTGGCCAAGGGCGCGCTGCGCATGTCGCGCCGCAAGGTCGTCGTCAAGCGCCTGGACGCAATCCAGAACCTGGGCGCGATGAACGTGCTGTGCACCGACAAAACGGGCACGCTGACGCAAGACCGCATCGTGCTGGAACGTCACACCGACGTGTATGGATCCAGCAGCGACGATGTGCTGGCCTATGCCTATCTGAACAGCTACTACCAGACCGGCCTGAAAAACCTGCTGGATGTGGCGGTGTTGCAGCATGCCGAGGTCAAGCGCAGCCTGAACCTGGCTGCCAAGTACCGCAAGGTCGATGAGATTCCTTTCGACTTCTCGCGGCGGCGGATGTCCGTTGTCGTGAACGAAACGGAAAACGGCCGCGACCATCACGAACTGATCTGCAAGGGCGCGCTGGAAGAAATGCTGACGGCATGCACGGCGCTGCGCGTGGGCGATTCGGTGTTTCCGCTGACTGACGCGCGGCGCGCGGACATCCGGCGCGTCACGGCCGAGCTGAACCGCGACGGGCTGCGCGTGATTGCCGTGGGCGTCAAGGAAATGCCGCCCACGCAATTGGCCTATGGCGTAACTGACGAGTCCGACCTGGTGCTGGTGGGGTACATCGCCTTTTTGGATCCCCCCAAGGAATCGACGGGCCCGGCGCTGGCGGCGCTGAAGGCCTCCGGCATTGAGGTCAAGGTGCTCACCGGAGACGTGGAACTGGTCACACAGAAAGTCTGCCGCGAGGTGGATTTCGAAGTGCGCGGCGTGTACCTGGGCGCGCAGATCGAAGCCATGGACGATGAGGAACTGGCGGTGGCGGTGCGCGAGGCCAACGTGTTCGCCCGGCTGACTCCCGCGCACAAGGAACGTATCGTGCGCAGCCTGCGCGCACAGGGCGATACGGTCGGCTTCATGGGCGACGGCATCAACGACGCCCCGGCCCTGCGCGCCGCCGACGTCGGTATTTCCGTGGATTCCGCGGTGGATATCTCGAAGGAAGCCGCCGACATCATCTTGCTGGAAAAGAGCCTGATGGTGCTGGAGGACGGCGTGATCGAAGGCCGCAAGACCTTCTGCAACATGCTCAAGTACTTGAAGATGACGGCCAGCTCGAACTTCGGCAATGTATTTTCGGTGCTGGTCGCCAGCGCCTTCCTGCCGTTCCTGCCGATGCTGCCCATCCACCTGCTGCTGCAGAATTTGATGTACGACGTATCGCAAACGGCAATTCCCTTTGACAATGTCGACGAGGAATTGCTGAAGAAGCCGCAGCAATGGGATGCGGACGGGCTGGGGCGCTTCATGGTGTTCTTCGGTCCGATCAGCTCGCTGTTCGACATCGCCATGTTCAGCATCATGTGGTTCGTGTTTCACGCTAACGCGCCCGAGCATCAGACGTTGTTCCAGTCCGGCTGGTTCGTCGAGGGCCTGCTGTCGCAGACGCTGATCGTGCACATGATCCGCACGCGCCGCATTCCTTTCCTGCAAAGCCGTGCGTCCTGGCCGTTGATGGCGATGACGGCAATGGTGGTGGTGCTGGGCCTGATGCTGCCGTTTTCGCCGCTGGCCGAGTACTTCCAGCTGCAAGCGCTGCCGTGGGGCTATTTCCCCTGGCTGGTGGGGGTGCTGCTGAGCTACTGCGTGCTGACGCAGTGCCTAAAGGGCATTTGGGTACGCCGTTACGGCTGGCAATAAGGCCGCAATAAGGTCACATCTTGCAGGGCGGGCAACGGTCCCGCCCTGGTAGGAGAAAGCATGAAAAAGATATTCTGCGCGGTCGTCATGGCAGGGGCGCTGACCCTGCCGTGCGCGCCGGCCACGGCGGCCGCCGTCGAGGACTTCGGCCTGCACCTGTACGGCGTGGGCGACGCCGGGGTGGCGGTGACGAGCGTGTCCGGCCAAGGCAGCCGCGCCGGCGTGCTGAACGGCGGGCTGACGGATTCACTTTGGGGCCTGTCGGGCAGCGACGATCTGGGCGGCGGCTGGCGCAGCCGCTTCGGGCTTGAGAGCGGCCTTGATCCGTCCAGCGGCCAGTTGGAAGACGACGGCCGCCTGTTCAACTACGCGGCCTGGGTCGGCTTGGGCAACGATCGCTATGGCGAGGTGCGCCTGGGGCGCCAGCACACCATCGGCCAGATGTTCGGCAACGCGCTGGAAATCGGGTCATGGAAGGACATGGGCATGGGCGCCACATTCAAGGCCTCCGACAACTTCCAGTTCAGCAATATGGTGAACGTGACGTCGGCGGACTGGAACGGCTTTCAGCTTGGCGCGGGCTACTCGTTCGATGCCGACGACCAGAACCGGTTTCGTTCCAACCAGAACACCCGCGCAGTCAGTGCGGGGCTGAAGTACGAAAACGGGCCGTTGCTGGCTGTGGCCACCTGGGATCAATTGCAGCTGGCCGGCGCCGATTCCGTGGCGGGCGGCAAGCGCCCCCGCGCGGTGCAATTGGGGGCCGCTTACGATTTTGAAGTGCTGAAACTCTCATTGGCATGGTCGCGGCAACAAAACGGCTATGTCGGTCTGGACGGCGGCGACCCCGACAACCTGGGGCAAGGCCTGGGCCCGGCCCCATTTGTCCAGGGCGGCGCCATCAATGCCTGGCTGGTGGGCGCCAGCGTGCCGCTCGGCCCGGGCACCGTGCTGGTGCAGTGGTCCCTGGCGCGCCCCAACTGGCAATGGGACAACGGCATGACGGCGCGCAAGGCGCAGGTGGCGACGCTGGGTTATACCTATGCCTTGTCGCCGCGCACGACGCTATACGGCTTTGCCGGGTATGCGTCCAATTACACGCTGGACGACCAGTTCGACCCCGCCCATTCCCACACCACGCGCGTCGGAGCGGGCGTTTCGCATCACTTCTGATCCTGCCGGCCCACCGGACCACGGGCCGGCGCGGTCTACTACAATCAGCCCACAGGCCGGCACGCGCCGCCGGCCCAGTCTTTCCCGATGTCTTTCGGATGGCCCGCATGGATAGTCTTGAATGGCTCATACCCTGGGAGTTCTCTCCCACGTTGGTCGCCTCCTTTGTGGTGGCGATCGTGCTGTTCGTGCGCGGGCAACGCGTTCACCATGTGACGGGCGCACGCCGCTTTTTCTTTTGGCTGGGGCTGGTGCTGCTGTATCTGTCGATGCATACCCGCGTCGACTACTACGCCGAACGGATGTTCTTCATTCACCGCATCCAGCATCTGGTGCTACACCATTTGGGTCCGCTGCTGGTGATGGCGGCATTTCCGGGGCAGGTCATGCGCGCCGGGCTGCCGATGTCCTGGCGCATCCGGTTGCGCGACTTTCTGCGCACGCGCAGCGGCCGGGTCACCGTTGCCGTACTCACGAACAAGATTTTCGTGCCGACGCTGTTCGTCTTCCTGGTGCTGGTCTGGCTGATTCCGTCCGTGCAGTTCTATTCGATGCTGGACTGGCGCCTGTACCGCCTGATGAACTGGTCCGTGGTGATCAGCGGCTTCATGTACTGGAACCTGATCCTGGACCGTCGTCCCGCGCCGCCTGCGGCCATGACGCCGGGCGGACGCGTGATTTCTCCGGTGCTGACCATGTTGCCGCAAATGGTGGCGGGCGCCGTCATCGCCTTCACCGAAAGTGATATCTACCCGTTGTTTGAACTGTGTGGCCGCGCCATCGCGATGTCGGCGCAAACGGACCAGACCATCGGCGGGCTGACGATGTGGATACCGGCCGCGTTGGTCGAGGTAATTGGCTTGATGGTGGCGTTAGGCACCTTGATGCGCTTGTCAGCCAAGGGTCGGTTGCGCAAAGTGGACCGCGATGCGCGCGCCCGGGCCAAGGCCCGCGCGGCGCTTTCGGCCTGAACGTAGTTCGGGCCGGTCGGGGCTTATTCCGGCACCAGTCCGTGATACTTCTTGCCCAGCGCCACGGTGGCTTGGAACATCCCCGCCTTGTTGCCGCAGTCGTAGCGCACGCCGTCAAAACGGTGCGCGAACACCGCGCGCTCACGCATCAGCGAGGCAATGCCGTCCGTCAGCTGGATTTCGTTGCCGGCGCCCATCTTGGTCGAACGCAGGTGGTCGAAAATGGCGGCTTCCAGCACGTAGCGGCCCACGACGGCCAGCGTCGACGGGGCGGCATCGGGTTCGGGCTTTTCCACAATATGCGTGACGCGTTCCGTGCGCGGATCCAGGTTGGCTTCGCCCGCGCGGGTGGCCACGATGCCGTATTTGCGGGTATCGGCGCGAGGCACGTCCTGCACGCCCAGCACGCTGGCGTTCTGGGCCACGGCCACGTCCACCAATTGCTTCATGGCGGGCGGGGCGGCGTCGATCAGGTCGTCGGCCAGCAACACGGCAAAGGGTTCGTCGCCCACGGCGGGGGCGGCCGACAGCACCGCGTGGCCCAGGCCCAGCGGCGCGGATTGGCGAATGTAGAGGCAATTGACATGCGCGGGTAGAATGCCCCGCACCATGGCAAGCAGTTCGTGCTTGGCTTTACTTTCCAGGTCGGATTCAAGTTCCGGAGCCGAGTCGAAGTGGTCTTCGATGGCGCGCTTATTGCGGCCCGTCACGAAGATCAGGTCGGTGATGCCGGCGGCAACCGCTTCTTCAACGGCGTATTGAATCAATGGCTTGTCGACCACGGGCAGCATTTCCTTGGGCATCGCCTTGGTGGCGGGCAGGAAGCGGGTGCCCATGCCGGCGACAGGGAAAACGGCTTTACGGACGGGACGCATTGAGACCTCGTTGGGAGTATCGATGAAACATTTTAAGCTCATCGCTATCATAGGCTTATGAACCGCAGGAACATGCCATCCATTTGCGCTATTGCGAAACGAAGCGCGATTCTCGCCCTGAGCGCCGCGTTGATCGCCCCCTCCATTCCCGTTGCCGCCTGGGCGCAACCGGTTGGTCTGCCATCCATGGGGGCCGCGTCCGCCGCCGAGCTCTCGCCCATGCTGGAACGCAGCCTGGGCGAGGCCATCATGTCGCAGGGCCGACGTGACCCCACTTATATCGACGATCCCGAACTCAGCCAATACCTGACCACCATGGGCCGCAAGCTGGCGGCCTTTGCGCCTGGCGCCGTGCCCGACGTCGAAATGTTCGGCGTGCGTGACCCCGAAATCAACGCTTTTGCGATGCCGGGTGGATTCATCGGCGTCAATACCGGCCTGATCGTGTCCTCGGGCAGCGAATCGGAACTGGCCGCCGTGCTGGCGCACGAAATCGGCCACGTCGTGCAGCGCCACATCGCGCGCGGCATGACGCAGCAAAGCCAGAACGGCATGGTGATGCTGGCCAGTCTGGCCGGCGCGTTGCTCGCCGCGCTGGCGGGCGGGGGTGGCAACCTGGCGATGGGCGTGGCGGCGTTTGGCCAAGCCGCCGCCATCAACCGCCAGCTGGGCTTTTCACGCGATGCGGAACGCGAGGCCGACCGCGCCGGTTTCCAGATGCTGACCAAGGCCGGGTACGACGCCGAGGGCATGTCCCAGATGTTCTCGCGGCTGATGAATGCGTCGCGCCTGAACGAAGGAGCCGGGGGCGGCTCGTGGGCCAGCACCCACCCTTTGTCCATCGAACGGATGTCCGATGTACAAAACCGGGTGCGGTCATTGCCGGCTTCACGCCATATCGACAGCGACGATTTTTGGTACGTGCGCGCCAAGATGCGCGTGGTGCAGGGGCGCGATGCCGTGAGCCTGCGTTCGGCCGGGCAGCAATTGCAGGACGAGGCGCAAGCGCTGTCGGGGGTGCGGCAGTCGGCCGCCTATTACGGCCTGGCCTTGCAGGCGTTCCAGCGCAACAACCTGTCTGAAGCCGACCGGTACTGGAACCTGGCCACCGCAAACGGGCGAAATTCCGCGCAATTGGCCAAGCTTAGCGTCGACATCGCGCTGGCTCGCAAGGACACCGCGCGCGCGCTGGAATTGGCGCAGGCCGCCACCAAGCGCTGGCCGGACCAGCGGGCGTTGGGCATTGCCTATGCGCAGGCGCTGCAAAGCAACGGCCGCCATGCCGAGGCGCAGGATTACCTGCGCGCCAAGATCAAGCAGTGGGGCAGTGACGAACCCGGCCTGTACCAGATGCTGGCGCAAAGCGAAGAGCGCAACGGCAAGCCCGTGCAGGCGCGCCGCGATCTGGCGCGGTTTTATGTCATGACCGGTGCGTTCGCCGCCGCCGAGTCGCAGCTACAGCAGGCGCGCGGCCTGTCGACCGACTTCTACGAGCAATCGCAGATCGACGTGCAGATCAAGGAAGTCAAAGACAAGCTGGCCGAAGAACGGCAGCTGCTGGAACGCTTCAAATCGGGTTGATGGTGGGGCAAAGGCCGGAGTCATCCGGCCGCTTGCCTGCCGCTATGGCACCGCTACCGCTACAGGCCCGTTTCGAAGAACCGGCCCAGCCGCTGAGGCAGCCAGTTCAGGTGTGCGGGAAATGCGCCCGTCGGAAAGCCGGCATGGCCGCCGTCGCTGGGCTGGTGCAGCAGGATCGTGGGCGAGCAATCTTCCGGCTTGGGCAGCGATGCCGCCGGAATGAAGGGGTCGTTGCGGGCGTTGAGCACCAGCGTGGGCACCGAGATCTTGGGCAGCCACGGCTTGCTGGACGCACGCGTCCAGTAGTCCAGCGCATTGCGAAACCCGTGCATCGGCGCCGTGTAGGTGTCGTCGAATTCGCGCAGATCGTGCGCATGCGCGATACGCATCACGTCGATGGCGCCAGGAAAACGGTGCGCCTTTTCCAATACCTTGTGCTTGAGCGTCTTCAGGAAATGCGCGGTGTACACGCGCCGGTTGAAAATGCCGGTGGACAGCGTTTTGCCGCAGGCAACCAGGTCCAGCGGCACGGAGACGCCTGCCGCGGCAGTTAGCCAGGTGGTGTCTTCCTGGTGTTCACCCAGGTATTTCAATAGCGCGTTGCCGCCCAGCGACACGCCCACCGCATGCCAGCGCGCATGCGGAATGCGGTCGCGCACGGTCTTGAGCAGGAAGCCGACTTCTGCGGAATCGCCCGAGTAATACGCGCGCGCCAGGCGGTTGGGCACACCCGAACAACCCCGAAAATGCGCAATGACGACGATCCAGCCGCGCGCGCGGAAATAATGGGCAACGGACTGGGCGTAGCGGCTGTTGCTGCCGCCTTCCAGGCCATGGAACAGGATCAGCGCGGGGGTGTCGGGCGTTTGCGGCAGCGACTGCCAATCGGGAGCCGTCATCCACCGAGCCGCGGCGGTCTTGCCATTGGCAACCGGGCCCTGTCCGCTGACGGGCGCACCGTCGGCGGCCTTGTGCGGAAACAGGCCGGGGCCGGTCCAGTCGAAGTCCACGAAATCGGTGTCGGGCGTGTCTACCCGGTCGCGAACGAAGGCGATCCGGTGGTATTGCGCGAACAGGGACGCGTAGACCGTCTGGCTGTCGCCTCCGGGTAACCAGGAGGGGACGGGGCAGGAAGACGAGTCAAGACGAGCAGCGGCCAACTAAAAATCCACCCGATTCAATGCAGCATGTCGGGTACGTCGTGCAAGTCGAGCACCCCGGCTTCCGTGGGCGCCGACGACGAATGATGCATGACCATGCGCCATCCGGTTGGGCCCTTGTGGTAGATGTTCGTGGCGTAGCAGTTTGCAAACTGCATGCCTTCGCGCGTGCGTACCGCCACCTGTTCAACCAGCACGTGCACCGCGCACATCATGCTGAGCATGACCAGCGGCCGCAGTGGACGGACATGCAGCGGCCCATTGGACAGCACCTGCTGCCAGGAGTCGTGCACCGCCGAGTGGCCAACAATGCGCAGGCCCCCGGGGTGAATGCAGACGACTTCTTCGTCGTCGGCCCACACCTGCATCAGGCGGACGCAGTCCCCCTGTTCAAGGGCTTCGTAGAACGCGTGTTCGGCTTCTTCGGGGGTGGCAAACATGTGGCAGCTGTAACCGTGGCGTGGGGCGTCGAAGGCGGCGGGGGCTTAGTGGTGACCGTGCAGCACCGTGCCGGCCTTCAGGCGATATTGCGCGCCGCAGTAGGCGCAGCTTGCAGAGCCGGTACGGGCCACGTCAAGGAAGACGCGCGGGTGCATGCTCCACAGCGGCGCCTTCGGGCCGGGACAGAAAACGGGCAGGTCTTCAGCGCCGACTTCAATGACTTCGTGAGCGTTCGGGACGGCGGCCGGGGCAGCGGTCATGGATCTTCCTGAATAAAAAAACCGATAAACGGCGGGTTGGGCAATGTGCGGCCGGTATCGAACCCACCGCGCGAATCACAACTGACTTAGCCAGTGATGGTACTTCGGGACGCGGCCATTCACCATGGCCGATTTTGCGCCGCACCAGGCCCGACCAGCCAAGAATTTTCAGGCGCGTATTGTATCAAGCGACGAGGTTACAATACCGGCCTATTCGCGCACCGCCGTGGTGCCATTCGGCCCACGCAATCCGTAAGAGTTCCCATGTCGTCCTGTCCGAACCGCCAGGGGTCAGCCGTTGGCTTCTGAATCCGCGCTTTCTGAATCCGAAGATCCCGGCGCGGTGCGCCAGCAGCGCCTGAACGCCTTTCGTGCCGG
This sequence comes from Achromobacter semiaridum, assembly GCF_053543755.1. Classification (NCBI taxonomy): domain Bacteria; kingdom Pseudomonadati; phylum Pseudomonadota; class Betaproteobacteria; order Burkholderiales; family Alcaligenaceae; genus Achromobacter; species Achromobacter semiaridum. The sequence goes on from NZ_JBLVOL010000002.1 coordinate 24,155, forward strand.
CGTGCACGCCATCGTGCCCGCATTGATCGCCACGGCGACCTGGGGCCTGGTGACGGGCGTGGCCATGGTCAAGTCGGGGCTGACCGAATCCATGGCGCTGGCCATGACGCTGTTGCTGTACGCGGGATCGGCCCAGTTGACGTCATTGCCGCTGATCGCCACGGGCGCACCGCTGTGGCTGATCTTCGCCGCCGGTTTCGTCGTGAACCTGCGCTTCCTGATTTTCGGTGCTGCCTTGCAGCCGTATTTCCGGCATCTGTCCTGGCCCAAGCGCTTGGGGTTGGGCTACTTCACTACCGATATGGGTTTCGTGCTGTTCATGCCGCGCTACGGCGATTCGGCCGAACGCGGCACGCGCGACCAACTCTGGTTCTTCCTGGGCACCATCGTGCCGGGCTGGCTTGTGTGGCAGTCGTCTTCCATCGTCGGCATCTACCTGGGCACCATGGTGCCCACCGGCTGGTCGCTGGATTTTGCGGCGGTGCTGGCCCTGCTGGCGATTACCGTGCCGCTGGCCAACTCCAAGCCGATGCTGGTCTCCATGCTGGCCGCCGGCGTCGTGGCCTGGACGGGGCAGGTCCTGCCGTTGCGGCTGGGCCTGGCCGCGGCCGTGATCGCGGGCGTGGTAGCCGGCATGTGGGCCGAACGATTCTTCAAGGCGCGCCCATGACCCTCTGGCCCTCCGAGATCTACGTCTATTCGGCCATCCTGTTGCTGGCCCTGTGCAGCGTCCTGACGCGCGCCGGTTTCATGCTTTTCGGCGATTACATTCCTTTGCCCGATGGCGTTCGGCGTGCCTTGCGCTATGCGCCCGCCGCCGCGCTGACGGCCATCGTCGTGCCGGACCTGTTGCCCTGGAAGGCCGGCCTGGGGCCGGTGTTCGATTACAAGCTGGTGGCCGGCCTGGTCGCCATCCTGGTTTTTCTGCGCACGCGCAGCGCGGTGTTGGTGATCGTGGTCGGCATGCTGGTCTTGTGGGGGCTGCGCTGGCTGGCCGGCTGATGTTCGGCTTTCGAATTTGATTAGTCCATCTGGTGGACAGCCTAAACCGGCTGGAAGCGGGCGCGCCCGTTGTCTGGCGGTGTTGCCGTACCCGCCTGAAACCACTCTTTGATGTTGTGGTAGGGCGCCTGCGCTAAAATCCACGTTATCCACAGCAATCCGGGCCTGGTACTGCCCTCATAAGTATCGAATCCAGAATGCGCCCGCTGGCCTGCAAGGCAGGGTGCCGATTGCCCGCGAAGCCGAATCCGCTTCGCGGCGATTTGCGTGCCGTCGCGATGCGACCACGCGTATTCAGATTGCCCCGATGCATATGTAGTGCAGTGCATGTAGCACTCTCGTTTTGTTCTTTTTCACTGGTCCCGGTATCTGCCAAACCCTGATGACTGAATCCACTCAATCCGTAGCACCCCCCGCCGACGCGCCCGCGCCGACGTTTGCCGATTTTGGACTGCACCCGCTGCTGCTCCAGTCCATCGCCGAAACCGGCTACACCATTCCGACGCCCATTCAGGCGCAAGCCATCCCCGTCGTGGTGGAAGGGCGCGACGTCATGGGCGCTGCCCAGACCGGCACCGGCAAGACGGCCGCGTTCACCGTGCCCATCCTGCACCGCCTGATGCCGCTGGCCAACACCAGCGCCTCGCCGGCGCGCCACCCGGTGCGCGCGCTGATCCTCACGCCCACGCGCGAGCTGGCCGACCAGGTGTTTGAAAGCGTCAAGCGCTACAGCAAGCAAACGCCGCTGCGTTCCGCCGTGGTATTCGGGGGCGTGGATATCGGTCCGCAAAAAGAAGCGCTGCGTCGCGGCTGCGAGATCCTGGTGGCCACGCCGGGCCGTCTGCTGGACCACGTTGAACAAAAGAACGTCAACCTGAGCCAGGTCGGCATCCTGGTGTTGGACGAAGCCGATCGCATGCTGGACATGGGCTTTCTACCCGACCTGGAACGCATCATCCGCTTGCTGCCCGCGCAGCGCCAAGGCCTGCTGTTTTCGGCCACGTTCAGCAACGAAATCCGCAAGCTGGGCCGCTCGTATTTGAATCAGCCGGTTGAAATCGAAGTCGCGGCGCGCAACGCCACCGCCACCACCATCACGCAAATCGCCTACAAGATGTCCAGCGACGCCAAGCGCGCCGCCGTGGTGCATCTGGTGAAGTCGCGCGGCCTGAAGCAGGTGATCGTGTTTTCGAACACCAAGATCGGCACGGCCCGGCTGGCCCGCGAACTTGAACGCGATGGCGTCAAGGCCGAATCGATCCACGGCGACAAAACCCAGGCCGACCGCATGAAGGCGCTGGAAGCCTTCAAGGCCGGCGACCTGGAAGTGCTGGTGGCCACCGACGTGGCCGCGCGCGGCCTGGACGTGGCCGGCGTGCCTTGCGTCATCAACTATGACCTGCCGTACAACGCCGAAGACTACGTGCACCGCATTGGCCGTACCGGTCGCGCGGGCGCATCGGGCGAAGCCATTGCGCTGTTCACGCCGGATGAAGAGCGTTTCCTGCTCGACATCGAAAAGCTGATCAAGCGCGAAGTGCCGCGCGGCACGCTGGATTTGCCCGCCGACGCCGTGGCGCGCAGCCATCGCCGCAGCGAAGATCGTCCAACGTCCTCGTCCTCGCGCGAGGGGCGTGATTCGGGTCGTGAAGGAAGCCGTGGCGACCGTGGTGGCCGTTCGTCCGATCGCCGTTCGGGCTATACCTCGGGCGGCTCGCGCCAACCGGTGGATGATTTCTTCCTGAAGCCCTACGAACCCTCGGCGTCGTCTTCGGCCGAGCAAGAACCGGCGCGCAAGAACGACAGTGGTTCGTCTGCGCCCAAGCGCCAGGTAGCAGTGTTGCTGGGCGGATCGCGCAAAAACTGATCGCCGCCTCGCGCCGCATAAAAATACCCGCAACGCCGTTTGGCCTTGCGGGTTTTTTTATCGGCTTTTATCGGCCTTTTATTGGGCCGGAAATCAGGCGGCCAGCAGCTTGGGCAGGTCTGGCAATGCGCTGGTCACCGCCGGGCTGTTCGCATCCACGCTTTCAATCAGGCGTTCCAGATGGCCGATGTGCGGCAGCATGGGGCCGTAGAACACCACGCGCGAACCGATTTGCACGAGCAGGGTGGGGAAGTTCTCGACATCAATATCGCCCAGCAGTTCGGCATGGTCTTCGATGTCGATCCAGGCGAAGGCGTGCTGCGGCAGCGCATCGGCCAGGGCTTGCAGCTTGGGCTTGTATTGTTCGCAGGTGTCGCACCACGCCGCGCAGAAGCAGGCGATGAGCCAAGTGTCGGGGGTTGCGCTTAGCCGCGCGCGCAAGGCGGCCAGGTCGGAGCCGGGTACGAGTAGAGACATGTGAGCAGATCGGGGCGTGTTTGACTATCATACCCGGGATGTCCACCCCCTTTTTCAAGCTCTTATGACCGCTTTACGCACTGATCCCGCCGCGCCCGGCAATGGCCGATTCTCTGGTGCCGGCACGGGCGCCGTCAGCGTGGGCCAGGCGTTCAAGCGCGCGCTTGTATCGCAATGCCATCCCACGATGCTGTTCGCGGTGCTGCTGCCATTCCTGATTGCGCTGGTTGGCGCGTTCCTGTTGCTGTATCTGTTCTGGACGCCGTTGACCGACTGGCTGCGGGCCGAAGTGTCCCACTGGGACATGGTGAACCGGGCCGACGAATGGATGATCGCAATGGGCCTGTTTTCGCTCAAGATCTATCTCATCCCGGTCATTGCCGCCGCCATTTTGCTGCCCGTGTCCGGCATTCTGGGCCTGGCGATTGCCGCCGTTTTTGTAATGCCGCTGGTGCTGCGTCACGTGGGGCAGCGCGAATATGCCAGCGTGACGCCGCAAGGCAAGTTCTCGACGGCGGTCAGCGTGTGGAACGCCGTCTGGGTGTCGGCCGCGTTTGCCGCCGGCTGGGTGTTGACGTTGCCCCTGTGGCTGGTGCCGCCCATGGCGATCATCCTGTCGATCTTCTGGTGGGCCTTTGCTTTTTCGCGGATGATGCGCGTGGACGCCATCGTGGAACACGCCAGTCCCGAAGAACGCAAGCTCATCCTGGAACGCAACAACGGCGGCTTCTGGACCATCGGGCTTATTTGTTCCCTGCTGAACCTGTTGCCCCCCGCCTGGATTATCCTGCCGGTGTTTTCGGCGCTGGTCTACGCGCACTATGGCCTGGAGGCGCTTCGGCGCCTGCGCCAGGATCGCGTCATCGAAGCCTGACCGGCATTTAACCCTTACCGTTTTGGAACTGGACATGGCCGCAGAATCCGCCGCCCGTCGCATCGGTCTTATCATCGTTGGCGATGAAATCCTCTCGGGCCGCCGTCAGGACAAGCATTTTTCAAAAGTCGTCGAGCTGCTCAGTGCTCGTGGCATGCAACTGGGGTGGGCCGAATTCCTGCCCGACGACCGTGACACGCTGGTGGCCGCCTACAAGCGCAGCTTCGCCACCGGCGATGTCGTGTTTTCCTGCGGTGGCATCGGCGGCACGCCTGATGACCACACCCGCCAAGCCGCCGCCGCAGCCCTGGGCTTGCCATTGTCGCTGCACCCGGAAGCCGAACAGGCCATCGCACTGCGCACCGCCGAAATGGCCGCCAAGGGCCAGGGCACGGCCGACATGAGCGCGCCGGAAAACCAGCAGCGGCTGCAAATGGGCGTATTCCCGCAAGGCTGCGAGATCGTTCCCAACCCGTACAACCGCATTCCAGGCTTCTTCATTCACGACCACACCTTTGTGCCCGGCTTTCCCGTGATGGCTTGGCCGATGCTGGAATGGACGCTGGACACGCGCTATCGTGCACTGCAACATGTGCGCGCCCATGTCGAGCATTCGTTCCTGGTGTTCAGCATGCCCGAATCGCGCATCACGCCGGCCATGATTACCGTCGAAAGCCGCTGGCCAGACGTGCGCGCCTTCAGCCTGCCCAGCGTGGGCGAAGCGGGGGGAACGCCCCATATTGAGCTGGGCGTCAAGGGGGAACCGTCGGCCGCCGCCGAGGCGCTGGACTTCCTGCGCGCCGAGGTGTTGCGCCTGGGCGGAAAGCTGGCGCCGCCTGCCGCTGCCTGAGCTCGTCGCAAAAAAGCCATTGCAAAATGGCGCCTTAAATTTCACAATACGGGAAAGAACTGTTTGCTGCGTTGCCGCAAGGCCGGTCTTTTACGGCGTTGTGGCGCGAGCCTATCTCCCCCTATGCCCCGTCTGACGACACCCCGCACTCCCCTGGACGCCGAGACCGAAGGCGCGTCCGGCCATCCCATCGCCATCCAGGTCATCGAGCGGGCCATGCGCCTGCTCGACGCCCTGGCCGCGCAGCAGGACCCGGTCACCCTCAAGGAATTGTCGGCCACCACCGGCCTGCACGCCTCGACCGCGCACCGCATCCTGAACGACCTGGTTGTGGGCCGCTACGTTGAACGCGTGGACAACGGCCTGTATCAGCTGGGCATGCGCCTGCTGGAATTGGGGTCGCTGGTGAAAGGGCGCCTGAACGTTCGCGAAGCGGCCATTTCCGCCATGCGGTCCCTGCACAAGCTAACGGGGCAGACCATCAACCTGTCGGTTCAGCAGGGTGACGAAATCGTCTATATCGACCGCGCCTGGAGCGAACGCTCCGGCATGCAGGTGGTGCGTGCCATTGGCGGCCGCGCGCCTTTGCACCTGACGTCTACCGGCAAGCTGTTCCTGTCCACCGGCGATGCGCGTCAGGTGCGCGCGTACGCGCTGCGCACCGGCCTGGCCGGCCACACACGCAATAGCCTGACCGACCTGGATCGCCTGGAACGTGAACTGGCGCTGGTGCGGCGCCACGGGTACGCGCGGGACAACGAAGAGTTGGAACTGGGCGTGCGCTGCATCGCCGCCGGGATTTTCGACGACACCGGCAAGCTGGTGGCCGGGCTGTCCATTTCGGCCCCGGCTGAACGCTTGCAGGATGACTGGATTCGCGCTCTGGTCGATACCGCCGCCAGCATTTCCGAGGCGCTGGGTTATGAACCTTCCGTGTCCACGGGATTCAATGGTCTGGGTATGGCGGCGGAAGCCTTGCGCCCGTAATCAACTGCCGTCGTCCGGGCCGCGGGGCGGCTGCCGGGTTTAGGGCTATCGTCGATTCCTGCTGCGGACCATGAAAAAAGCCCCTTGCGGGGCTTTTTGTCTTTCTGCCAGGGTCAGCTTATTGCTGCTCGACGCCTGCCTTCTTGAACAGTTCGGCCCATTGCGGGACTTGCTGCTTGACCTTGGCGTCAAGCGCCTGCGGGTTGGCTTCGGCCGTCAGCACCGTGGCGCCCAGCTGCTTCATGCGTTCCTGGAACTTCGGGTCGGCCAGGCCGGCCTGCAAGCTCTTGATCAGCTTGTCCACCACCGGCTTGGGCGTGCCCTTGGGCACCCACATCCCGTGCCAGATGCCGACTTCGAAGCCCTTGTAGCCGGATTCGTCCATCGTTGGCAGCTTGTCCAGCGTGGGCACGCGCTTCAGGCTGGTCACGGCATAGGCCTTGACCTTGCCGCTTTCGATCTGCTGCGTCGTGTTGGTGGTCTGGTCGCACAGCAGGTCGACCTGCTTGCCCAGCAAATCGTTCATGGCGGGCGCGGTGCCCTTGTACGGAATCGTCAACAGCTGGACGCCCAGCGCTTCCACCAGCATGGTGCCGCACAGGTGGCTGGCCGCGCCGATGCCGGCGTTGGCGAGCGACACCTTGTCCTTGTTCTGTTTGACGTATTCGGCCAGTTCCTTGATGTTGTTGGGCGGGAAGTCCGAGCGCGCGATGATGGTCATGGGCACGTCGACCACCAGGCCGATGGGCTCAAAGCTCTTGTACGGGTCGTAGCCTGGGTTCTTGTACAGGGACGGCGCCGTGGAGAAGCCGGCGTGCATCAGCAGAATGGAATAGCCGTCCGGCTGGGCGCGCGCAACCTGCGTGGTGCCGATGGTGCCGCCGGCACCGCCCTTGTTCTCAACCACGACCGTCTGTCCCAGGCTCGGCCGCATGGCTTCTGCCAGCGATCGGGCGACGTTGTCGGTCGGGCCGCCTGCGGCGAACGGCACCACCATATTGATGGGGCGTTCCGGAAATTCCGCGTGGGCGGCGCCGGCCGCGAACATGGCGCTGGCCGCGAGCAGGGCCGTAAGCGTGCGGGGAATAAAGGTCATGAAGTCTCCAATTGCAGGGTTTTGCTTGCTGCGATTTAGTTTTTGGCCGCTGACATATGGATTGTTTTTTCTGTCATCAGCGTGAAGGCAGTTTAGAAAAGAATTGATACGCCGTCATGTCGGGTTTTTCCCGAAGCAGGGCAAAACCTTGTTCTGGATCAATGGCGTGCACGCGCCTGCACCGTTAAAGTGCAAATACTTGTTGCGTTGCACAAAAACCGCTTGACAGCAATTTGTGGCAGTCTAGAATGTGAATTGTGCAGTGCATCAAACGGGCCGGCGGTAGCTTGTAGTACCAGTTTCCGCGCACGTTCCTATTTCTCGTCGCAGACACCTATCCTTCTTGCCGGAAAGCTTCCGGCTACCCCTAAAGGAGCATTCTATGAGCGCAATTCCGCAGCAAGTCCTGGATCGCCAAAAGGCCAGCATCAACACTTTTGTGGCCGCCCAGTCCGCCGTTTTCGCCGGCTTTGAAAAGCTGGTTGAGCTGAACATGAAGGTCGTGCGCGCCACGCTGGACGAAGTCGCCCAGAAGTCGCAGCAAGCCTCTGAAGTCAAGGATCCGCAGGAAGCCGCCGCGTTCGCGTCGGGCCTGCTGCAGCCGGGCGCTGAAAAGGCCATGGCTTACACCAAGCACGTGTATGACATCGTTGCCGGCGTGCAAGGCAGCCTGGTCAAGCTGACCGAAGAGCAAATCGCTGAAAGCCAGCAGCAACTGAGCGAAGCCGTCGACCAACTGTCGAAGAACGCTCCGGCTGGTTCGGAAAGCGCCGTTGCCCTGATCAAGTCCTCGCTGGCCACCGCGACCAGCGCCTACGACTCCGTGACCAAGGCTGCCAAGCAGGCTGCTGAAGTCGCCGAATCGAACCTGAATGCCGCCGCCAACGCGACCTTCAAGGCTGCGACGGATGCCGCCGACGCCGCCACCAAGGTTGCCAGCCGTAGCCGTCGCACCGCCTGAGTCCTGGCGCGCGATGCTGCGCAAATCGCAGTAATGTAGTACTGTTGAGTGACAGAGCAGAGCTGGAATTAGGGCCACCCACCGGGTGGCCCCTTTTTTTGTCCCGCATTTTTCGCTGCGCGTTGCGCGCTGCGAGTGTGGGGATAGGGTTCAGCGCTTCGCCGTGGCCCGCACGCATTCGCCCACCAGGGCGGGGCCCCGGTAGATCAAGCCCGTATACAACTGCACGGCGTCCGCGCCGGCGTCCATCTTTTCGCGGGCCTGTGCGCCCGACAACACCCCGCCAACCCCGATGATCGCGATGCTGTCGCCCAACTGCGCCTTCAAGCGGCGGATCACTTTCAATGACAGCTCGTGCACCGGCGCGCCGGACAGGCCGCCTGCCTCGTCGGCATGCGCCTGGCCCGCGACTGCATCGCGCGACAGCGTGGTGTTGGTGGCGATGACGCCGTCGATGCCATGGCGGGGCAGGGTGTCCGCGATGGCGTCGATCTGTTCTTCCGTCAGGTCGGGCGCGATCTTTACCGCCATGGGCACGCGACGCTGGTGCTGGTCTTCCAGCGCCCGGCGCTTGTCGGCTAACTGCGCCAGCAAGGCCGAAAGCTCGTCCCCGCTTTGCAACGCGCGCAGATTCTTGGTGTTGGGCGACGAAATATTCACCGTCACGTAATCGGCATGCGGATACACGCCGTCCAGCCCGATCAGGTAATCATCAGCGGCGCGCTCGATCGGCGTGTCCGCGTTCTTTCCGATATTCAAGCCCAGAATGCCGCCTTGCTTGCGCCACTGGCTGCGCTGCACGTTCGCCAGGAACGCGGGCAGGCCCTGGTTGTTGAAGCCCAGCCGGTTGATCAGCGCGTTGGCGCGCGGCAGGCGGAACATGCGCGGCTTGGGGTTGCCGGGTTGCGCGCGAGGCGTCACGGTGCCGACTTCAATGAACCCAAAGCCCAGGTTGCCCAGCGCATCGATATAGGCGCCGTTCTTGTCCAGCCCCGCCGCCAGCCCGATGGGGTTGGCCAGCCGCATGCCCATCAGCGTGCACGGCGCCGACGGCTGCGCATGCATCAGCTTGCGCGTGGCGCCGCATTCATAAGCGCGTTGCAGGCCCGACAGCGTGACTTCGTGGGCGGTTTCCGCGTCCATGGCGAAAAGCGCCGGGCGGGCCAGGGGGTAGGCGTGAAAGAGGATAGACATGGGGCGGAATTGTAGAGCCAATTTCGCCGCGCTTGCCGCAATCGAGCAGCGCACCGCCAGTGAGAATCAAAGGGACAGGTAGTCCTGATTCCGCCATTCCCCGTCGACAAGAAACTGCGCGGGCTGGAAGCTGGACTTGTAGGACATCTTGCGGCTTTCGGCGATCCAGTAGCCCAGGTAAAGCCAGGGCAGGTTCAAGGTGCGGCACTGCTCGATCTGCCACAGGATGCTGTAGGTGCCCAGGCTGCCTTGGACATCGGGGTCGTAAAAGGTATAGACCGACGACAGCCCGTCATCCAGCACGTCGATGATCGACACCATCATCAGTACACCGTCCGCGTCGCGAAATTCCACCAGCCGCGTGTTGACCCGGCTGGTCAGCAGGAACTGCGCATATTGCGTGCGACTGTCTTCGTCCATGCCGCCGCCCGGATGCCGGCCTTGCTGGTAGCGCGTATACAGCCGGTAATGCTCTGGCGACCACGCCAGCTCCGCGACGAACGACTGCAACGACTGGTGATCGCGCCACGCCCGCCGCTGGCTGCGGTTAGGGGCAAAGCCCGACGTGTCCACGCGTACGGGCACGCAGGCATGGCAGCTGTCGCAATGGGGACGGTACGTGAACAGCCCGCTGCGGCGAAAGCCCTGTTCGACCAGTTGGGAATAGGTGCCCGCGTTAATCAGATGCCCGGGCGCGGCAACCTGCGACCGCGCCTGGCGGCCCGGCAGATAGCTGCACGGGTAAGGCGCGGTTGCATAGAACTGCAGCGTGGAGAAGGGAAGTTCTTTGAGCTGGCTCATGGGGAAGTGCACATCGCGCGGTACGTCCGCGACGCGATGGCTACATATTAACGCTTAAGTGACGTCTTATCGGACGCTGAATCCGCCCCCGGATTGGCTGTCGGATGGGGCGGGGCACCGGTTGCGGGCAACAGGCGCCCACGGCTGTCCAGCGTGCCCGGCGCCCAGAAAATCGGGGGCTGAGCGGCGACCCGGCGCACATGTTGCAAGAACTGCGCGCGTGGGATGGGGCGTGCGCCCAAGCTGGCCAGATGCTGAGTCTGCTGCTGGCAATCGATACGCTCGACGCCTTGCGCGGCCAGGTAGCGAACCAGGTACGCCAGCGCAATCTTCGACGCGTTGGGCGCGCGCGTGAACATGGATTCGCCAAAGAACATGCGCCCCAGGCTAATGCCATACAGCCCGCCGGCAAGCTGGCCGTCGATCCAGGTTTCGATGCTGTGCACGTAGCCCGCGCGGTGCCATTCGGCATACGCCTGCTGCATGGCGGCGGTAATCCAGGTGCCGGGTTGACCGTCACGGGGGGCGGCGCATTGCGCCATGACCTGCGAAAACACCGTGTCGACGCGCACCTGCACGCGCGGCTGGGCGTCGATTTCCTGCGCCGCGATCTGCCGCAGCAGTTTGCGCAGCGAATGGGACGGCGAAAAATCCTTGATGGCCAGCACCATGCGCGGGTCCGGGCTCCACCACAACACCGGCTCACCTTCCGAATACCAGGGAAAGATGCCGTTCGAGTAAGCCTGTATCAGCCTGTCCATCGACAGGTCCGCGCCGGCCGCAAGCAGGCCGGCGGGCTCCGTCAGCGCATATTCCGCGGGCGGAAACGGGGTCTCGACGGCAAGCCAGGGCAGCTTCAACGGTGCGATTCTAGGGTGTAGTGATGGGGCACGAACGCGCCGTGGCGACGGTCGTCGAAGTAGTGCTGCAAGGTCGTGGCCACCGTGCGAAACGCCAGGTCGTCCCACGGAATGTCGGCTTCGTCGTACCAGCGGGCTTCCAGGCTTTCGGGGCCCGGGTCCAGTTCGGGACCCAGGGCCCGGGCCAGGTAGAACACGTGCACCTGGTCGATCTGCGGCAGGTCGATCATGGTGTAGAGCTCGCCAAGCTGAATGCGCGCGCCGGATTCTTCCAGCGTTTCGCGGGCGGCTCCTTGTGCGGTGCTTTCGCCCAACTCCATGAAACCGGCCGGCAGCGTCCAGGTGTTGTAGCGCGGTTCAATCGCGCGACGGCAGAGCAGTACGCGGTTTTCCCACACCGGCACCGTGCCGACCACCAGCCGCGGGTTCTGGTAGTGGATCGCGCCGCAGTGATCGCAGACGTCGCGTTCGCGGTTGTCGCCTTCCGGCACCCGGCGGGTGATGGGCGTGGCGCACTGGCTGCAAAAAAGCGAACGGCGGGGGGCGGGGAAGTATTCGATGGACGGTTTCGCGGTCATGGGTAGGATTCTAACGGCTGCGGCGTGCCGTGGCGCGTCCCCCGGGGGCGACCGGTGCGCTGCCGCCAAACCGATCTTCAAGATGCTCGACGAAAGAGCGGACCTTCGGCGACAGGAAGCGGCGATGCGGATAGATCGCGTACATGGAGATGGGTGTGTGCGCATAGTCGGCCAGCAAGGCCACCAGGCGGCCCGCGCGGATGTCGTCGCCCACCAGGAATTCGGGTTGCAGAATGACCCCATGGCCCGCCAGGGCCGCCGTGCGCAGTACATCGCCGTTATTGGCCCGCAGCGCCGCGTTCACCCGCACCAGATGCGTCACGCCGTCCTTCTCGAAGTGCCATTCATTGCCGGTGCTGGCGTAGGAATAGTGCAGGCAACGATGCTGCTTCAAGTCTTCCGGGGTGGTCGGTGTGCCGTGCTGCTTCAGGTAGGCCGGCGCCGCGCAGACCAGCAACTGCTGCGGCGCCAGCGGGCGCGCAACCAACGATGAATCCTGGAGCGGACCGATACGCACCGCCACGTCGTACCCGTCTTCGACCAGATCCACCACGCGGTCGTTCAGGTCCAGGTCGATGATGACGTCGGGATAACGTTGCAGGTATTCGGCAATGGCCGGCCCCAGGTGCAGGATGCCGAACGACACGGGCGCGCTGACGCGCAAACGGCCGCTGGGACGCTGGCCTTCCGCCTGTAGCGACAGCTCCAGGTCGGCGACTTCCGCCAGGATCGGCCGCACGCGCTCGTAGAAGGCGCGCCCTGCGTCCGTCATGCTGAGCTTGCGGGTGGTGCGGTTCAACAGGCGCACGCCGTACTTCTGTTCCAGGTAGGCGATTTGCCGCGTCACGACCGAACGCGCCTGGCCCATCTTGTCGGCGGCTGCCGCGAACGAGCCTAGCTCCACGACCTTGGCATAGGTCTGCATGGCGGTGTGAGTGTCCAAGATTGTTTCCTATCGGGGAACAATAATTTGCAATTCTGCCTATTTATCTTTGTTTTTGGAATCGTAAGAATGGCGGCCTGATGCATCGTCCGGTCCTGGACGATCCGCGCTACCCAGAAGGATTCCCCATGATCGATACCCGTACCGCTCCCTACGCCGCGCTGTTGCTGCGCGTGGCGCTTGGCGTCATGTTCCTGGCACATGGCTTGACCAAGCTGCTTGTCTTCACGCTGCCCGGCACCGCGCAGTTCTTCGCCAAGATCGGCTTTGCCGGCTGGCTGGCGTATCCGGTCACGTTCTTTGAAGTGGGCGCCGGCGTGCTGCTGGTCCTGGGCATCGTCCCGCGCTGGGTGGCGGCCATTGCGGTGGTGCAGCTGTTCGTGGCCTCGACCGTGCACTTTGGCAACGGCTGGGGCTTCGGCAACGCGGGCGGCGGCTGGGAATATCCGATTTTCCTGACCGTGGCGGCCGCCGTGCTGATGCTGCTGGGCGATGGCAAATTCGCCCTGGTCAAAAGCGGCCGCGGCTGATCCTGGCAACGCTCGGTTTTTTTACGCGGCCGCGCTGCGTTCCTACGCCGCCGGGTTCGGCTCGAAGCCCAGGCGGCGCGCCACGTCCTGCCGCGCTATCGCGCGCAGCGGCGCGGGGGCGTAGAGGCCCGGCCATGACACGGATATCTCCGCGCCGGGCGCCAAGTCGGCCAGGGCATCCAGAACCGGGGCACCGTCCGCAGTCGACAGGTTTTCCAGCAGGGCCGGCAGGTCCCGGTCCAGCACCAGCCCGGCGCCCGCGGGTGTAGACGCGTACAGCTGGCCGGCATCGTCCAGCCACCAAGCGCTGATCGCATCGACCGCCGCATCCGTGTGCGTACGCAACCCACGGCTGTCGTCGTTCAGGCGCAGCACGAACGGGGCGCCATCCAGCCGCACGAACACGCGCTGAGGGCCGTTCTGGAAAAACCAGCGGCCCGCCTCGTCGTGTTCGTAATTGCGGTTCATGAATTCCAGGATCTGCGCATTGGTGATGGATTCGCCCGGCCCTCCTTGGGCGGCTTGCCCTTGCGGATGCAACCGCCAGCGCCCGCGCCCGTCCAACGACAGCCAGCCATACACGGCTGGCACGTTGGGCCAGCGGGCAATGGCGTCTTTCACCGACTGATCCATGTTCAGGGCCGGATGATGATTGAAGGCGGGGTGATGACGATGGCGGGCGCGGGCATCGGCATGACGACCTGCGGTGCCGCGTAATAACCTTCGCGATAGTCCTCGCGATAGTCATCGCGGCACTTGCGCTTTTCCTGGTACTCGCCGTTGCGCTTCCATTTGCGCTCGACCTTGCACGCGCCATCCCAGTACTTTTCTTTGTACTCACGCCCATGGCGATGATGATGGCGGTCGGAGTCGGCTTCGGCCGTCAGCGGCGCCAGCGTCAACATCGCGGCGGCGGACAGGGCAAGCACGGGGGAACGAGCGCGAAAATTCAGAATGCGGTGCATAGCGTCGACGTCAGTGGAAAACGGCGTCACCTTAGCAATCATTCGATTGTCAGCGCGTAGGGATGCGTAACGAGATGCTGGGGGAGGGGGGGAAAAGATGCTGGAGGCGCAAGCCGGAATCGAACCGACGTACACGGATTTGCAATCCGCTGCATAACCACTCTGCCATTGCGCCAGCACTTGCAAGAAAAAAGGAAGCGCGGTGTTGGCCGATGCTTCCTTCTTGTATTTGGAGCGGGAGACGAGTCTCGAACTCGCGACCTCAACCTTGGCAAGGTTGCGCTCTACCAACTGAGCTACTCCCGCGGGGTACTGCTTACAGCCATTGCTTTGCTTTTGCTACTGCTGCATTTCCTGCTTTGCCGAAGGAAATTCCTGCTGGAATTGCCACCGGTTTTGGTGAAGTTTGAGAAGCTTTTCTCAAAGGCCGTGTCCACCAAAGACAGCGATTATACACAGAAATTCAGGCTTGTGTAGCGGGGCGGGTTGGGCGCAGAAAAAAAGCGTCGGGCCCTGGTTCCGCGCCTATCGCCGAGGCAAAACCCGGCCCATGCGCTTCATGGTCGAACGTGCGGGGGTTACGGCGTTCCGAGCTGGGCGCCGCGCCATAGACCGCGCGGTAGGTCTTGCTGAAATGGCAGGGCGATTGAAAGCCGCAGGCGGTAGTGATGTGCGAGATTGACAGCGGGGTTTGTCGCAGCAATGCCCGCGCGTGACGCAGGCGCAGGCTCAGATAATGCTGTTTGGGCGTCGTGCCCAGGTGCTCGCGGAACAAGCGTTGCAGCTGCCGCTGCGATGCGCCCGACAACTGCGCCAGTTCCTCCAGCGACAGCGGTTCTTTCAGGTTGACCTCCATCAGCGCGATCACCTCTGCCAACGCGGGATGCGACGCGGGCATGCGGATCGATGTCGGCATGCGCTGCTTGTCCTTGTGATCGCGCACGTGCCCGATGGTGAACTGGTTCGCGATCAGCGCAACGATGGCCGGCCCGACGGACTCGCCCACCAGGTTAAGCATCATGTCCAGCGGCGCGGTGCCGCCCGTACAGGTGATGCGGTCGCGGTCGATGACGAACAGCTTGTGCGACAGCCTGCTATGCGGAAAGTCGCTGCGCAGCGCGACCAGGTCTTCCCAGTGCATGGCGCAGGTATAGCCGTTGAGCAGGCCGGCCTGCATCAGCGTGTGCGCACCGGTGCACAGGCTGCCCAGCGTCACGTCGCATGCGGCCAGGCGCCGCAGCCAGTCCCACGTGGCCGGGTCGTCGTCCGCGCGGCTGCGCTTGCCGCCGCAAACGAATACGGCGTCGGGCAAGGTGGCCTCGTCCAGCACGTCGGCCTGCACCTGCAATCCATTGCTGGCCGTGACGGGCCCGCGTGATGGCGCAACCACTGACCAGCGGTAATACGGCCGGCCCAGCATGTGGTTGGCCATGCGCAGCACTTCGATTGCCGTCGAGAACGACAGCATCGTGAACTGCGGCAAGGGCAGGAAACCGAAGTGGCGCAAGTGCCGGCGATCACGGGTGGACGAACGTGCAGTCATGGCGAGGCTCCTTGGTAGGAATACACAGACTGATGGCCGGAGCTGACCTTCCCGGCAGTTGACTCCTTCAATCGTAGGCCAGCAGGGCGCGTCTGCCCTTAGGAACAATACGAAAATTGCAGGGGATTACGACATATGCCTTTGCGCGCTGTGCGATGCCCCTGTCGCAATCGGACAAGATGTGGTCCGGTTCAGATAACAGTGCTCATGACCTTTAAGAAAGAATGCTTCACAGGCCCCGCTTACGCCGGATTCTCGAACGTCATTGCTCCTTCAGGCAGGTCGACATGTTCCAGTCCTCATCCCCGTTCTTCTCATCGCCGCTCGACAAGCGCGATCCCGTCGTGATGGCCATGCAGGACCGGGAACTGCGCCGCCAACAGACCCAGATCGAACTGATTGCGTCCGAAAACCTGGTGTCGCGCGCCGTGTTGCAAGCGCAGGGTTCGGTGCTGACCAACAAGTACGCCGAAGGCTACGTTGGCCGGCGCTATTACGGCGGCTGCGATCATGTGGACGAAGTCGAGTCGTTGGCGTTGCTGCGCGTGCGCGAACTGTTTCACGCCGACTACGCCAACGTGCAGCCGCATTCCGGCGCGCAGGCCAACGGCGCGGTGATGTTGGCGCTGCTGGAGCCCGGCGATACCGTGCTGGGCATGTCGCTGGATGCCGGCGGGCACCTGACCCACGGCGCGCGGCCGGCAATGTCGGGCAAGTGGTTCAACGCGGTGCAGTACGGCGTGCGCCAGGAAGACAGCCTGATCGATTACGACGAGGTCCGCCGGCTGGCGTTGCAACATCGGCCCAAGCTGATCATCGCGGGGTTTTCCGCCTACCCCAGGCAGCCGGACTTTGCCCGCTTTCGCCAGATCGCCGATGAGGCCGGCGCCATGCTGATGGTCGATATGGCGCACATCGCGGGACTGGTGGCGGCGGGCAGGCATCCCAGCCCGGTGCCGCATGCACACGTCGTCACGTCCACTACGCACAAAACGCTGCGCGGGCCCCGTGGCGGCTTCATCCTGACCAATGACGGCGCCATTGCCAAGAAGATCAATTCCGCCGTGTTTCCCGGCTTGCAGGGCGGGCCGCTGATGCACGTGGTGGCGGCCAAGGCGGTGGCCTTCGGCGAGGCGCTGCAAGCGGACTTCAAACGCTACATCGACCGCGTGCTCGCAAACGCCGACGTGTTGGGCGACGTGCTGCGTGAAGGCGGCATCGACCTGGTCTCCGGCGGCACCGACAACCACCTGCTGCTGCTCGACCTGCGTTCCAAAGGGCTGACCGGCGCGCATGTCGAGCGCACGCTGGAACGCGCCGGCATCACATGCAACAAGAACGGCATCCCGTTCGATACGCAAAAACCGTCGGTCACCTCCGGCATCCGGCTGGGCACACCGGCCGCAACCTCGCGCGGGTTTGGCGAAGACGAATTTCGAGCCGTGGGCGACATGATCCTGCATGTGGTGGACATGCTGGCCACCAGCCCCGACGAACACGAAGCAACCGAACGACGCATTCGAGCTGAAGTCCACGCGCTGTGCCAGCGCCATCCCATCTACTAAGCGGCACAACATCGGGGGGAAATCCCATGGCTACGCTGCATCAGAAAAGCATGGTTATCGACGGCCTGATCATCTCCAAATGGGATCGGTCCGTTTTTGAAGACATGAAGCAAGGCGGCCTGACCGCCGCCAACTGCACGGTGTCGGTGTGGGAAGGGTTCGAGCAAACGGTCTCGAACATTGCCGCCATGAAGGCCCTGATCCGCGCCAACGACGATCTGGTCACGTTGGTGCGCACCACGGACGATATCCGCCGCGCCAAACGCGACGGCAAGACCGGCATCATTCTCGGCTTTCAGAACGGCCAGGCGTTCGAAGACAATCTGGGCGCCATCGAAGCTTTTGCCGACATGGGCGTGCGCGTGGTGCAGCTTTGCTACAACACGCAAAACCTGATCGGCACGGGCTGCTACGAGCGCGACGGCGGCTTGTCCGGCTACGGCCGCGAAGTCATTGCCGAGATGAACCGCGTCGGCATCATGGTCGACCTGTCGCACGTAGGCGCTCAGACCTCTGAAGAAGCGATCCTGGCATCGACCCGGCCCGTTTGCTATTCGCACTGCCTGCCGGCCGGCTTGAAAGAACATCCGCGTAACAAAAGCGACGCGCAGCTGCGGTTTATCGCGGAGCGCGGCGGCTTCATCGGCGTGACGATGTTCCCGCCGTTCCTCAAGCGCGGCGTGCACGCCACGGTGGACGACTACGTTGAAGCCATCGGCTATGTGGTGAATCTGGTGGGCGAGGACGCGGTGGGCATCGGCACCGATTTCACCCAGGGCTACGGACAGCCGTTTTTCGACTGGCTGACGCATGACAAGGGCCGGTACCGCCGGCTGACGGACTTTGGCGCCATCCGCAACCCCGAAGGCATCCAGAAGATAGGCCAATTTCCCAACCTGACCGATGCGATGCAGCGCGCAGGCTGGAGCGAAATCCACATCCGAAAAATAGTGGGCGAAAACTGGCTGCGCGTGTTTGGCGACGTCTGGCCTTCCGACGCGCCGGCGGCTTAAGGAGCCATCAACATGAATCCCCAGCTTCCGATTGACGTCAACGAGCAGACGGGCGTGTGGAGCACGGACGGCATGCCGATGCTGTACGTGCCGCGCCACTTCTTCATCAACAACCACACGGCGGTGGAAGCGGCGTTGGGCCGGGAGGCTTACGCACGCATTCTTTACGACGCCGGCCACCAGTCGGCCTACCACTGGTGCAATGAAGAATCGCGCGAGCATCGCCTGGCCGGGTTGGCCGTCTATGAACACTACTTGATGCGGCTGTCGCAGCGCGGCTGGGGGCTGTTCCGGCTGACGGACGCGGACCCCACGGCCATGACGGCGCGCATCGTGCTGCGCCATTCCGCCTTCGTGCTGGGCCAGCCCCAGGGCGAGGGCAAGCGCTGCCACATGTTCGCCGGATGGTTCGCGGGCGCAATGGACTGGGTGGCCGACCAGCACGGCGGCGCCACGCGCGCGCAATGCGTGGAAAGCCTATGCGCTGCCGAAGGGCATGCGCACTGCGAGTTCACCGTTAGCCCCATCACCTGAGGCCGGCATGCGTTATCCCCACCTGTTTGCGCCACTGACGCTGAACCGCCTGGTGCTGCGAAATCGCATCGTCAGCACCGCGCACGCCGAAGTGCACGCGGACCCGGGCGGCTTGCCGGGCGAGCGCTACATTGCCTACTACGAAGAAAAGGCGAAGGGCGGCCTGGGCCTGGCCATCTGTGGCGGGTCCAGCCCCGTGTCGCTGGATAGCCCGCAAGGGTGGTGGCGGTCGGTCAACCTGACCACCGACCGCGTCCTCGAACCGTTGGCCAGACTTAGCGATGCCATGCATCGCCACGGCGCCAAGGTCATGATCCAGGCCACGCACATGGGCAGGCGCTCGGCATGGCATGGGGAACATTGGCCGCATCTGTTGTCGCCGTCCGGTGTGCGCGAGCCCGTGCATCGGGGCAACGCCAAGACCATTGAAGTCGAAGAGATCGGCCGCATCATCAGCGACTTTGCCGCCGCGGCAAAGCGGGTGCAGCAGGCGGGCATGGACGGCATCGAGATATCCGCCGCGCACCAGCATCTGATCGACCAGTTCTGGAGCCCGCGCACCAACTTTCGCACCGACGCCTATGGCGGCAGCCTGCGCAACCGCCTGCGCTTCGGGCTGGACGTGCTGCACGCCGTGCGCGAGGCGGTCGGCGCCGATTTCTGCGTGGGCCTGCGCATGTGCGGCGATGAATTCCACGACGACGGTCTGGACCACGAAGCGCTGCGCGAAATCGCCCAGGCCATGGCGGACACCGGCCTGATCGATTACCTGGGCGTCATCGGCTCTGGTGCCGACACGCACAATTCGCTGGCCAACTGCATGCCGCCGATGGCGTTGCCACCCGAACCCTTCGCCCATCTGGCGGCCGGCATCAAGTCAGTGGTGCGGATACCGGTGATGCACGCGCAAAGCATCCGCGACGCGGTGCAGGCCGAGCGGCTGCTGGCAGCCGGCCATGCGGATCTGGTCGGCATGACGCGCGCGCATATCGCCGACCCGCATCTGGTCGTGAAGATCCGCGACGACCGCGAAGACGAGATCAAACAATGCGTGGGCGCCAACTACTGTATCGACAGGCAGTACGACGGGCTGGACGTGCTGTGCATCCAGAACGCGGCAACGGCCCGTGAAGAAACCATGCCGCACGTGATCGCGCGTTCGCGCGGCGTCGAACGAAAAGTCGTGGTGGTTGGCGCCGGGCCCGCGGGCATGGAAGCCGCGCGCGTGTGCGCCGAGCGCGGGCATGACGTTGTGCTGTTCGAACGCGCCGCCGCCATTGGCGGCCAGATCCTGCTGGCGGCCAAGGCGCCGCAGCGCGAACAGATGGACGGCATCGTGCGGTGGTTTGCGCTGGAGCTCAAGCGCCTGGGCGTGGACTGCCGCTTGGGCGCGCTGGCTACCGAAGAAATGGTGTTGGCGCAG
The DNA here is from genome assembly GCF_053543755.1 of Achromobacter semiaridum. NCBI lineage: Bacteria > Pseudomonadati > Pseudomonadota > Betaproteobacteria > Burkholderiales > Alcaligenaceae > Achromobacter > Achromobacter semiaridum. The sequence continues at coordinate 44,218 of NZ_JBLVOL010000002.1, forward strand.
CACCCGGATATTGTTGTGTTGGCCACGGGCGGAATCAGCCACGTCTACCAACACCAGGGCTGGGGCGTGGCGCACGGGCTGGCCGTGGGCTCTTGGGACATACTTTCCGGCCGGGTCGAGCCCGGGAAAAACGTGTTGGTGTACGACGGCGTCAGCACGCACGCGGGCGCGGGGGTGGCAGACTTCCTGGCCAGCCGGGGCGCGCACGTCGAGATCGTCACGCCTGACACCAAGGTGGCCGAGGACGTGGGCGGCACCACGTTCCCGATCTTCTACCGCCGCCTGTATGCGCAGCAGGTCGTGCTGACCCCCAACCATTGGCTTGAACGCGTTAGCGCCGAAGGCGACAAGAAAGTGGCGCTGCTGCGCAATGAATACACCGAAGACCGCGAAGAACGCGTGGTGGATCAGGTGGTCATTGAAAATGGCATCGTGCCCAATGACGCGCTGTACGGCTTGCTGAAACGCAAGTCCGTCAACATGGGCCAGACCGACCTGCACGCCCTGTATGCGGCGGACCCCCAGCCCGCGCTGGGGCAACATCTGGGCGACGGCCGCTTCCTGCTGTATCGGGTGGGCGATTGCGTGTCGATGCACAACATCCACGCCGCCATTTATGACGCGTTGCGGCTGTGCAAGGACTTTTGACCATGGAACAGTTTGCTGTCGTGGTTACCGCGCTGTTCTGGGTGTCGCTGCTTGGGGTCTGCGTCGGCGGGTGGCGGCGGGCTGCCTTGTGGCGCGTCGGCCGGGCGGCGCCGGTGCGCTGGCTGGATTTGCTGGCGGTGCCCAAGCGCTATTTCGTGGACCTGCACCGCGTGGTGGCGCGTGACCCCTACATCGCCCGTACCCATGTGGCCACGGCGGGCGGCGCGGTCGCGGCCATGGTGCTGGTGGCCATCAACTACGGCCTGGCGCTGTACTCGCCGATGTTGGACATGGCCATCGCCGTGGCCGCCCTGGTGATGCTGGGCGGCCTGATGTTCGTCTGGCACCGCCGTCGCAAACCGCCCGAGCGCCTGTCGCGCGGCCTGTGGGACCGTTTGCCGTGGATGTTGGGCGCGTTGGCGCTGGGCCTGTTGCTGCTGGGCGGCGTTTCCGCACCCTGGCTGGCCGGCGCGGCGGGCGTGGGCACGGTGGCGCTGCTGGCGGTGGGGGCATGGGAACTGACGGTTGGCATGGCGCGGGGCGGCCCCATGAAACATGCGCTGGCCGGCCTGCTGCACTTGGCCTTTCACCCTCGGCCCGAACGCTTCGGCCGCGCCTTGCCGGGCCAGAAAGCGGCGCTGCGCCCCTTGGCGCTGGGCGGCGACCCGGCGGCAGAGTCCCTGGGTGTGGGCAAGCCGGCCGCCTTCGCGTGGAACCAACTGCTGGGTTTCGATGCCTGCGTGCAATGCGGCAAGTGCGAAGCCGCGTGCCCGGCGTTTGCCGCCGGGCAACCGCTGAACCCCAAGAAGCTGATACAGGACATGGTGGTCGGCATGGCGGGCGGGTCGGACGCCGCCTATACCGGCAGCCCCATGCCGGGCGTACCTGTCGGGGCACGCGCAGGCGCGGCGAACAAGCCGCTTGTGCCCGGCCTGGTGGCCGCCGAGACGCTGTGGGCCTGCACCACTTGCAGGGCCTGCGTGCATGAATGCCCCATGCTGATCGAACACGTGGACGCCGTGATCGACATGCGCCGCCAGCAGACATTGCAGCACGGCGCCGCGCCCGGGACGGCGCCCACTGTCCTGGCCAACCTGCGCGAAACCGGCACGGCCGGCGGCTATGACCTGGCCGCGCGCCACCACTGGGCGGTGGACCTTAACGTGCCGTGGATACAGCCGGACCAGGCCGTGGACGTACTGCTGATCGTCGGCGAGGGCGCTTTCGGACTGCGATACCAACGCAGCCTGCGCGCGCTGGTCAAGGCGATGCATGCGGGCGGCGTGGATTTCGCGGTGCTGGGCGACCGCGAAACCGACACCGGAGACCTTGCCCGTCGGCTGGGCGATGAAGCCACCTTCCAGGTGCTGGCCACCCGGCTGATCCAGACGCTGTCGGGCCTGAGCTTTACGCGCATCGTCACGGCCGACCCGCATATCCTGCACAGCCTGCGCAACGAATATCCCGCGCTGGGCGGGCTGTACCAGGTGCAGCATCACACCAGCCTGCTTGCCGAACTGGCGGACGCCGGGCGCTTGCGGTTCAAGCCGGGCGACGATTCACGCATCCTGACGTATCACGACCCCTGCTATCTGGGCCGCTACAACGGTGAAACGGAAGCGCCGCGCAAGTTGTTGCGCCGACTGGGCCTGCGTATCAACGAAATGGAACGCCATGGCTTGAACGCGCGCTGCTGCGGCGCGGGCGGGGGTGCGGCATTGACGGATATTCCCGGCGAGCGCCGCATTCCCGACATCCGCATCCAGGACGCGCGCGATACCGGCGCGAGCCTGGTGGCCGTGGCCTGTCCCAATTGCACGGCCATGCTGGAGGGCGTGGTGGGCCCCCGCCCCGACGTGCGAGACATCGCCGAACTTGTCGCCGACGCCTTGGAGGCATGATGAACCCGATCCGTAGAATCGACCCGCGCAGACCGTACACCGTGGCGCCTTCGGGTATTCGCCGGCTTGTTCTTGGCGCCGGCCCCTCGGGCGATGCCCAAGAACGGCAAGCGCGTCCGGCGCACAAGCCGGTGCGCGCCACCGAAGCGTTGCGCTGCGTGCTGGCAGTGGCGCATAGCGATCGCGGGCAGCTGGACCCTCATGCTTGCCAGGCCGTGGCGGCGGCCGCCTTGCTGGCGGCGCACGACACCTGGGTGCATCTGCTGGTCTTCGGGGAATTCCAGGGTGACGCCGCCGCCTTGGGCGCGGACAGCGTGACCGTCATCGCCGCGCCGCCGGCCTATGCGCCTGATGCCGAGCTGGCGGTGGTGCTGGCGCTGATGGACCGCGACCGCCCGCTGCATGTGTTCCTGCCCGACAACGGCCTGCCGGACGGTGACCTGGGCCGACGCCTGGCCGCCGCCACGCGCGACACCGTCGGCACGCAGGTCGTGGAACTGAGCCGCGACGGGGTGGCCAGCCCGTATCGACAGGTGGCCGTGGGGCGTGGCGCCTTCGGCCGCGCCGCGTCCACGTTGGTCGCCTCGGCTGACGGCAGCGTGTCGCCGTCGTCCAACCCCGCGATTCCGCGAACCGCGCAACACGCACCGAACTCGCCCAACCCGCCGAACGCGCAACACACCGGCCCGAAACGCGCGCGGCGCGCCTTGCCCCGCATCGTGTTGTTGGCCCCGGACGCCGTGGATGACCGGCTGCCCTTCGTGGGCCACGGAAAAGCCGCCCGCGTCATGCCGCTACCGATGAGGTCGGCCTACCGCGACCATGGCACGCGCACGCTGCCCGCCATGGAAGTGGACCTGGAAGAAGCCGACCTGATCGTGTCGGCCGGCAACGGCATGCGCGACCTGGAGGGCTTTCACGCGCTGGCCGATGAACTGGGCGCGGCCATCGGCGCCAGCCGCGTGGCCGTGGATGACGGGCGCTTTGCGCGAGGCCAGCAGATCGGCGCAACGGGAAAAACCGTCAGCGCCAGCGCTTACCTGGCGTTCGGCATATCGGGCGCGGTGCAGCATCTGCAAGGCATCAAGGACTGCCGCCATGTGATCGCGATCAACCTGGACGCGGCTGCGCCGCTGGTCCGGCGCGCCGACCTCAGCATCATCGACGATACGCAACGCGTGGCTCAGGCGTTGCTGGCCCGCGTCAAACAGGCGCGAGGCGCGCACCGACAACACGAGGCCCCCGATGGATGAGCTTCGTATTGCCGTGCTGGTATCGATAGGTGCGCACCCGATCAGCGGGGCGGCCCGCTTCAGCCGCAATGACGCGCTGGCCCTGGCCATGGCGCGAACAATCGCCAGTGATGGCGCGGACGTGGACGTTGTCCATGCCGGCAACCCGGCCGATCCGACGCTGCGCGACTACCTGGCGCTGGGCGCGACGACGGTCCATGCGATCGACGTGCCGCCGGGCCGTGACGTTGCGGAGGGTTTGGCCGAATACGTGCGTGGTCACGACCTGGTGCTGTGCGGCACGCGCGCGGAAAGCGGCGACGGCAGCGGCCTGTTGCCTTATCTGGTGGCACAGAAACTGCATCTGCCCTTGCTGCCCGCTGTCCTGTCGGCCCGCATCGAGGCCGGCAGCGTGGTCACGCAGCAATGCCTGCCCAAAGGCCGACGGCGGGAAGTGGCTGCAACCTTGCCCGCTGTCGTGCTCGTGCACCCGTTGGCCACGTTCGACGTGCGGCACGTGTATGCGCAAGAGCGCGCCGGGCAGGTGACCACGCACGCGTCCACGGTTCCCGCCGCGCCGCTGGCCGCCGCGCGCATCGAGGCCGCCACGGGCAGCCCGCGCAAACTGGTGGCGCGTGAATCGCGGTCGGGGCGCGCGCGCCTGCTTGCCGCCATCACGATGGAAAGCCGTGGCGGCACAGTCATCACCGAAGGAACTCCCGACGAAAAGGCGCAGGCGGTCATCGACTACCTGCGCACCCACAGCCTGATCGACTACTGAGGTGGAACATGACCATCATCCAGCAGGTTTGCGCGGTGCGACCCCCTATCGATGCTTCGCTACGCAAGATGATTGCCGCACGCCGGCCGGGCTATAGCCTGGACGCCGACTTCTATCTGAGTCCGGCCGTGTACGAGATGGACATGGAAGCCATCTTCGGCCGGCACTGGCTGTTCGTGGCGGTCGAACCCGACATCCCCGAGCCCGGCGATTACATCACCGTGGACATCGGCCGCCAGTCCGTGGTGCTGGTACGCGACGACGACGGGCGGGTGCGCGGCTATCACAACGTTTGCCGCCATCGCGGCGCGCGCCTGTGCGTGACGCCGCAAGGCTCGGTCGGCAACCTGGTCTGTTCCTACCACCAGTGGACCTACACCTTGAACGGCAAGCTGGCCTACGCCGAACACATGGGCGAAGGCTTCGACAAAAGCCTCTATAGCCTGAAGCCCGTCCCGGTGGAAACCTTGAGCGGTCTGATTTTTGTCTGCCTTAGCCCCGACGCGCCCGATGACTTCGCGATGGTGCGCGCGCAGGTGGAGCCTTATCTGCGGCCGCATCAACTGCGCGAATGCAAGGTCGCCGCGCAGATTGACATCGTCGAGGACTGCAACTGGAAGCTCACGATGGAGAACAACCGCGAGTGCTATCACTGCGCCGTCAACCATCCCGAGCTGACCGTCTCGCTGTTCGAGTTTGGCTACGGCTATCAGCCGTCACCCTCCAATGCCGCGCAAATGGATCAGTTCGAGCAGATGTCCGCCACGCGTTGTCGCGAATGGGAAGCCGCGGGCCTGCCCAGCGCTGAACGCGAAGCGCTGGATAGCTGTGTGACGGGCTATCGCGTGCGGCGCCTGCCCCTGGACCTGGCCGGCGAATCCCAGACGCTGGACGGCAACGCGGCGTCGAAAAAGCTGTTGGGAACCTTGACACGCCGCAACCTTGGCGGCTTGTCGCTGTGGACGCAGCCCAACGCCTGGTTCCACTTCATGAGCGACCACATCGTCGCGTTCTCGGCGCTGCCGCTGGGGCCCGAAAAGACCCTGGTGCGCACGCGCTGGCTGGTGCACAAGGACGCGGTGGAAAACGTGGATTACGACGTCCAGAACTTGACGGCCGTGTGGCGGGCGACCAACGCACAGGACCGTGCGCTGGTCGAGATTTCGCAGCAGGGTGTGCGCAGCCCGGCGTACCAGCCCGGGCCGTATTCGCCGTTTACCGAAAGCCTGGTCGACAAGTTCTGCAACTGGTATGTCGGCCGCCTGGCGGCCCATTATCTGGATTAAGAGACCGACATGCCGCACGCGCTTTTACGCATTCATCAGCCCGAGTTCTGGCAGCGCCTGCCTTCCCCGTGGGACTGCGACATCGAAGAAACCTTGCTGTGCTGCCAGGTGCGGCAAGAGACCGCCGACGTCAAGAGCTTCTATTTCCGTTCGCGCGCGGGCCATGCGTTCCAGTTCTCGCCCGGGCAGTTTCTGACGCTTGAGCTGGATATCGACGGCGAACGCCTGAACCGCTGCTATACGATTTCGTCGCCGCCGACGCGGCCGCATACGCTGTCCATCACCGTCAAGCGCGTGCCGGGCGGCAAGGCGTCGAACTGGCTGCATGACTGCCTGGAGGTCGGCGACCGCTTGCGTGTGCTGGGTCCGGCGGGCGTGTTTTCGTCCGCCTTGCATCCGGCCGAGCGGTATCTGTTCCTGTCGGCGGGGTCGGGCATTACGCCGTTGATGTCCATGGCGCGCACCCATCGCGACCTCTGCGATGACCGCGACACCGTATTCGTGCACAGCGCCCGCACGCCCGACGACATCATTTTTGGCCGGGAAATTGCGCTGTTCGCTGCCAGCCAGCGCCACTTTCGGGCGCACTTTGTCTGCGAAGCGCTGGGCGAGCACACCGGATGGCACGGCTTGACCGGGCGCTTGAGCCTGCCCTTGCTGGAATTGATTGCACCGGATTTCCGCCAACGCGAGATCTTTGTCTGCGGCCCCGCGCCGTATATGCAGGCGGTGAGCCAGATGCTGCGCACGGCGGGTTTCGACATGGCGCGGCATCACGAAGAGAGTTTCTCGTTTGAAACGCTGTCGGACGCGGAGTCGGCGCGCAGTGAGGCATCGTCGTCAAACGCGGGCAGGGCAGGCGCCACCGATGCCGGCACCGATGCCACCACCGATGCCACCACCGATGCCGCCAGCGATGCCCCCACCTACAGCATCCGGTTCCAGCAAAGCCAACGCACCATCGCCTGCGCAGCCAACCAACCGTTGCTGGACGCCGCGCGCGCGGCCGGTTTGCGGATGGCGGCTTCCTGCACGCAGGGCTTGTGCGGCACGTGCAAGGTGCGGCTGCTGGAAGGCAACGTCAACATGCAGCACCAGGGCGGCATCCGGCAGCGCGAAATCGATCAGGGCATGGTGTTGCTATGCTGCAGCCGGCCGTTAAGCAATTTGCTCATCGACAAATGACGGGAGGGCCAATACCCATGCCTATGCACGCAGCGTCCGCGCGCATTGCCGACGAGCCCTGGCCGGTGCCCGAGACGCCCGCCGTCGAGCCCGGCCAGGTGCATTTCGGCTTTTTGCTATTGCCCAATTTTTCGATGATCGCGTTTTCGGGCGCGGTGGAAGTGCTGCGCATGGCCAACTACGTCAGTCGCCGCGAGCTCTACCGCTGGTCGGTCATGACGCTGGATGGCGCGGCGGTGCATGCCAGCAACCGGTTGCCGATCCGGCCCTTGCCCTCGCGCGGGCTGGTGGACGATTGGGATGCGCTATTCGTCTGCGGCGGTCTCCAGGTGCAGGACCAGGTGACCGAACCCGTCATCAAGCTGCTGCACAACGTCGCCCGCGAGGGGGTGGCGCTGGGCGGTATCTGCACGGGCAGCTACGCGCTGGTAAAGGCCGGCCTGATGGCGGGGTATCGCTGCGCGATGCACTGGGAAAACCTCTTTGCCGTGCACGAGGAATTTCCGGCGGTTGAACTGACCGAGGAACTTTTCGTCATCGACCGCGACCGCATGACCAGTTCCGGCGGCACCGCGCCGATCGATCTGATGCTGGGCATTACCGCCGAACGCTTCGGGGCCGAGCTGGCGCATGGCGTGTCCGAGCAGTTCATGCTGGAGCGGATCCGCCTGCCTTCGGAACGGCAGCACATTCCGATGGTGGCACGCGTCGGATACAACCGCCAGGAATTGCTGAACGTCGCGCAACTGATGGAAGCGCATATCGAAGACCCGCTGTCGTTCAGGCAGATCGCGGTGCAGATCGGGCTGTCGCAACGTCAGCTGCAACGCATGTTCAAGTACTACCTGGGCATGTCGCCCATGCGCTATTACCTGTGGCTGCGCCTGCTGCGCGCCCGTGAACTGCTGCTTCAGACACACATGACGATCATGGGCGTAACGGTTGCCTGCGGGTTTCAGTCGCCTTGCCATTTCAGCAAGGCGTACCGCGCCCGCTTCGGACGTTCGCCCAGCAGCGAGCGCAGGCAGGTGCCGGATTAGCGGGCGTTCACGCGGACAACATCGCGTGGGGGTCGATCACGAATTTCTTCGGCGCGCCCGCGTCAAAGGCGGCATAGCCGTCAGGCGCTGCGTCCAGCGTGATGACCTGCACGCCCACGACTTCCGCGATGTTGATGCGGTCCCACAAGATTGCCTGCATCAGTGCGCGGTTGTATTTCAGCACCGGCGTTTGCCCCGTGTGAAAGCTGTGTGCCTTGGCCCAGCCCAGGCCGAAGCGCACTGACAGGCTGCCGCGGCGCGCGGCGGGGTGACCGGCGCCGGGGTCGTCGGTGACGTACAGCCCTGGTATGCCGATGCGCCCCGCCACGCGGGTCACGTCCATCAATGCGTTCAACACGGCGGCAGGCGCGGCGACCTGGGATCCGCTGGACCCATGTCCGCGTGCCTCGAAGCCGACCGCGTCGATCGCGCAATCCACTTCCGGCGTGCCCAGCAACGTGGCGATCTGCACGCCCAAGGGCGCGTCCAGGGACAGATCCGCCGTTTCAAAACCGACCTTGCGCGCGTGCTGCAGCCGCTGGCGGTTTATGTCGCCGACGATGACTACCGCCGCGCCCAACAGGCGCGCGGACGCTGCCGCCGCCATGCCGACCGGGCCGGCGCCTGCCACGTATACGGTGCTGCCCGGCCCCACGCCCGCGCTGATCGCGCCGTGAAAGCCGGTGGGCAATATATCGGACAGGCAGGTCAGGTCGCGGATCTTCGCCATGGCCTGATCGCGGTCCGGAAAACGCAGCAGATTGAAATCGGCATACGGCACCATGACGTACTCGGCCTGGCCACCGATCCAGTCTCCCATGTCGACATAGCCATAGGCGCCACCCGGGCGCGCCGGGTTCACGGTAAGGCAGACGCCGGTGTCCTGTTCCTTGCAGGTCCGGCAGCGTCCGCAGGCGACGTTGAACGGCACGGATACCAGGTCGCCCACCGCCAGCATTTCAACGTCGCGGCCCACTTCAATGACCTCTCCGGTGATCTCGTGCCCCAGCACAAGCCCCTGTTGCGCGGTCGTGCGCCCACGCACCATGTGTTGGTCCGAACCGCAGATGTTGGTGGTCACCACTTTCAGGATGACGCCGTGTTCAAGCTTGCGACCCCTGGGGTCCTCCAGTTTTGGAAAGCCGATTGACTGGACCTCGACGCGCCCTTCGCCCACGTACACCACGCCTCTGTTCGCTGCCATGACTCTGTCTCCCTGCCGGCCGCGCCGGAACGATGCGGGCCGATGCCCGCCACCGGCCGATTTTGGCAAGCCCCCATGCAGGCAACGCCATCGCGCGCGACAGGAAGCAGCGGATATGCGCCAGCCGGCACTTGCGCAACCGGCATGTCGGAATCAGGCAAGTTCACGGCCGAGGCGGCACGTCATGGCCGCCGCCTTCAGAGAAGAATGGATCACCGTCTAGGAGCCACGATGAGCCGCTATTCCCTCTTCAGCCTGATTCGCAATGGCTTTTCAAACCACGAACGCTGGCCGCGCGCCTGGCGCAGCCCCGACCCCCGGCCCGCCTACGACATCGTGGTGGTTGGCGGCGGCGGCCATGGGCTGGCCACGGCGTACTACTTGGCCAAAGAGCACGGTGTAAAGAATATCGCCGTGCTTGAAAAGGGCTGGGTGGGCGGCGGCAATACCGCGCGCAACACCACGATCGTGCGTTCCAACTACCTGTGGGATGAATCGTCCCAGCTGTACGAAAAGGCGATGCAGCTGTGGGAAGGGTTATCGCAGGAGCTCAATTACAACGTCATGTTCAGCCAGCGCGGGGTGATGAACCTGGCGCACACGCTGCAAGACGTGCGCGATACCCAGCGGCGTATCACCGCCAACCGCTACAACGGCATCGACGGCGAATGGCTGACGCCCGCGCAGATCAAGGAAATCGTCCCGGCCATCAACCTGGACTGCCGTTACCCCGTGCTGGGCGCGTCGTTCCAGCGGCGCGGCGGGGTGGCGCGGCACGACGCGGTGGCCTGGGGCTACGCGCGCGCGGCGGACCGGCTGGGCGTGGACATCATTGAGAACTGCGCGGTGACGGGGATACGTCGCGAAGACGGCCAGGTGCGTGGCGTGGAAACGGCGCGCGGCTTTATCCAGGCCGGCAAAGTGGCCGTCGTGGCGGCGGGCCATTCCAGCGTGATCGCCGACATGGCCGGCTTGCGCCTGCCCTTGGAAAGCCATCCGCTGCAAGCGCTGGTGTCCGAGCCGCTAAAGCCCGTGCTGAACACCGTCGTGATGTCCAACGCCGTGCACGCCTACATCAGCCAGTCGGACAAGGGCGATCTGGTGATCGGCGCCGGCATCGACCAATACGTGGGCTATGGGCAGCGCGGCAGCTTCCACCTGATCGAAAGCACCTTGCAGGCAATCGTCGAGATGTTTCCGGCGTTCAGCCGCGTGCGCATGAACCGCCAGTGGGGCGGCATCGTCGACGTGTCGCCCGACGCCTGCCCCATCATTTCAACCACGCCCATCAAGGGGCTGTACTTCAACTGCGGCTGGGGCACGGGCGGCTTCAAGGCCACGCCGGGGTCGGGATGGGTCTTTGCCTACACGGTGGCCAATAACGCGCCGCACCGGCTGAACGCGCCGTTCTCGCTTGACCGCTTCCACACCGGCCATCTGATCGACGAACACGGCGCAGCCGCCGTCGCGCACTGATTGCGGAGCTTATCCATGCTGATGCTGACTTGTCCCTACTGCGGCCCGCGCGCCGAAACCGAATTCATGTGTGGCGGCGAGGCAGACATCGTCCGGCCGCTGGATTGCGATTCCCTGACCGATGCCCAATGGGCCGACTACACGTTCATGCGCCGCAACGAACGCGGCCGCGCCCGCGAGCAATGGCAGCATGCCCACGGTTGCCGCCGCTGGTTCCTGGCGGAACGCGATACGGTCAGCCATGAGTTTCACGGCTTTCACACGTTCGAGCATGCAGCGGGAGAACGCAAATGACGCAACCCAACCGGCTGGCGCACGGCGGACGCGTCGACACGGCGACGTCCATCGAATTCACCTTCAATGGCCGCACCTTTTACGGCTGCCAGGGCGACACGCTGGCGTCCGCGCTGCTGGCCAACGGCGAGCATTTCGTGGGGCGCAGCTTCAAGTACCACCGCCCGCGCGGCGTCATGACGGCGGGTGTCGAAGAACCCAATGCCCTGGTGCAGCTGGAAGAGGGCGGGCATACCGTCCCCAACCCGGCCGCCACGACGATTGAACTGTATGAAGGCTTGCGTGCCGGCAGCGTCAACGCCGTGCCTGATCTGGAGCGCGACCGCATGGCCATCCTGCAACGGGTGGCGCGCTTCATTCCGGCGGGCTTCTACTACAAGACCTTCATGTGGCCCAGGCGCTGGTGGCCGCGTTACGAACGCTTTATTCGCAAGGCGGGCGGGCTGGGGCGTGCCCCTGTGCAACCCGACCCCGACCACTACGACAAGCGCTACGCCCATTGCGATGTCCTGGTGGTGGGCGGTGGGCCTGCCGGCCTGGCCGCGGCGATGGCGGCGGGCATGGCGGGCGCGCGCGTGATCCTTGTCGACAACCAGTCCGAACTGGGCGGCGGCCTGCTGTCCAGCCCCGCGCTGATCAACGGCGCGGCCAACAGCGACTGGATCCGCCAGACGCATGCGGCGTTGCAGGGCATGAGCGATGTGCGCATCCTGTCGCGCAGCACGGCGTTCGGCTATCACGACCAGAATCTGGTGACGGTGTGTGAGCAGGTCAGCGACCATCTCCCCGTCACGGGGCGTCGCGGGGTGCGTCAACGGCTATGGAAGGTTCGCGCCAAGCAGGTCGTGCTGGCCACCGGCGCGCACGAACGGCCGCTGCTGTTTGGCAATAACGACCTGCCCGGCGTCATGCTGGCGTCGGCGGTGTCCACCTACGTGCGGCGCTACGCCGTGCTGCCGGGGCGGCGCGTGGTGCTCTACACGAACAACGACGGCGCCTATCGCACGGCGCTGGACCTGCGCGAGCAGGGCGCCAACGTGACCGTGGTCGACCCCCGGCCGCCCGGGCGAGGCGCCTTGCCCGACGCCGTGCGCAGCGCCGGCATCGAGGTACGCAATGAGTCGGTCGTGTTGCAGGCGCGGGGCGGGCGCCACGTGAAGGGCGTCGTCCTGGCCTCTTACGTGGGCGCCAAGGCCGGGCCGGCCAATGCCAGGCTGGCTTGCGATCTGGTCGCCGTGTCCGGCGGCTGGAGCCCGGCGTTGCACCTGCATGCGCAGTCGGGCGGGCAGACGCGCTGGGACGACGCCCACGCCTGCTTTGTGCCGCTGGGGTCACAACAGGCTCAGGCCAGCGCAGGCGCGGCCAATGGAGAGTTTTCGCTGGCGCTGGCGCTGGAAGGCGGTGCGTCGGCGGGAGCCAGGGCGGCGATGCTGGCGGGCCTGAACCCCGCCGGCGCGCTTGCCTGGCGCACCGCCGACATCGCGCAAGATCCCTTGATGCCGCTGTGGCAGGTAGCAAGGCGGGTTCGTCCAAGCCGGGGCGCCAAGCAATTCGTGGATTACCAGAACGACGTCACGGTGGCGGACATCCATCTGGCCGTGCGCGAAGGCTATCACTCGGTCGAGCACGTGAAGCGCTATACCGCCATGGGCTTCGGCACCGACCAGGGCAAGCTGGGCAACATCAATGGCGCGGCTGTCCTGGCCGACGCGCTGGGCAAGACCATTGCGCAAACCGGCACCACCACCTATCGGCCGAACTACACGCCCGTGGCGTTCGGCGCGCTGGCCGGGCGCGAACTGGGCGACTTCTTCGACCCCATCCGCAAGACCAGCGTGCACGAATGGCACGTGTCGCGGGGTGCGGTGTTTGAAGACGTCGGTAACTGGAAGCGCCCGTGGTACTTCCCGCTGCCCGGCGAAAGCATGCAGGCGGCGGTCGCGCGTGAATGCCTGGCCGTGCGCAACGGCGTTGGCATGCTGGATGCGTCCACATTGGGCAAGATCGACATCCAGGGCCCGGATGCCGCCACGTTGTTGAACTGGGTCTACACCAACCTGTGGAGCAAGCTTGATGTGGGCAAGGGCCGTTATGGCCTGATGCTGGACGAAAACGGCATGGTGTTCGATGACGGCGTCACCATGCGCCTGGGTGAACAGCATTTTCTGATGAGCACCACGACGGGCGGCGCCGCGCGCGTGCTGACCTGGATGGAACGGTGGCTGCAAACGGAATGGCCGCATCTGGACGTGCATCTGACCACCGTCACTGACCATTTCGCCACCTTCGCCGTGGCCGGGCCGCGGGCGCGCAAGGTCTTGCAAGGCGTCTGCCCCGACATCGACTTTTCCAACGGGGCCTTCCCCTTCATGAGCTTTCGTGAGGGCTCGGTTGGCGGCGCCGGCTGGTCCAGCCCCGCGCGCATCATGCGCATCAGTTTCTCGGGTGAACTGTCGTACGAAGTGAACGTGCCCGCAAACCTGGGGCAACGCGTCTGGAATGCGTTGATGGAAGCCGGCCACGAGCATGGCATCACGCCCTACGGCACCGAAACCATGCACGTGTTGCGCGCCGAAAAGGGCTACATCATCGTGGGCCAGGACACAGATGGCTCCATGACGCCGCAGGACCTGGGCATGGGCGGCATGGTGGCCAAGTCGAAGGACTGCCTGGGCAAGCGTTCGCTGTCGCGCGCGTATACGGCCGCGGCCAGGCGCAAGCAGTTCGTCGGCCTCCTGGCGCGCGATCCGGCGGTTGTGCTGCCGGAAGGCAGCCAGATCATGCAACGCGCAAGCCGCGCGCCGATCGTGCCCATGATCGGCCACGTCACGTCCAGCTACATGAGCCCCACGCTGAACCGGTCGATTGCGTTGGGATGGGTAGAGGACGGGCAGCAACGCATGGGTCAACTGGTGGAAGTGGCGTTGCCCACGGGGGGCTTCATGCCGGCCACGATACACAGCACGGTTTTCTACGATCCCGAGGGAGGGCGCCAGCATGTGGACTGAAACCTATCAGGAGTCGCCCTTGAAGGGTCTCAAGCCCGTGCAGGCGCCCGCGCAATCGGGCGACACGAAGCGCTTGCGCATCATCGAAAGACCCTTTCTGGATCTGGCGGTGCTGCGCGGCAACGCATGCTCGTCCGGGTTTGCCGGCGCGCTTGAACGCGCCTTGGGAACCGCGCCGCCGCTGGCGCCGAACACCGTGGCCCGCGGCCATGTGCATCTGGTGGCCTGGATGGGGCCTGATGAATGGTGGGTGCAGTCACTGGCGCCGACCCGGCCGGCGCTGGAAGGCGCGCTGCGTCCGGCATTGGCGGGGCAATCGGCAACGGTGGTGGATGTCAGCAGCGGCTATACGGTGCTGCAACTGCTGGGCGACCCCGCGCGCGACGTGCTGGAAAAAGGGTGCCCCCTGGATTTGCATCCGCGCGTCTTCGCCCCGGGGCAATGCGCGCAAAGCCACTACTTCAAAGCGGGCGTGATGTTGCGCGCGCTGGAGGCGCGCGGCGTGGAAGTGGTGGTGCGCCGCAGCTTCGCGGACTATGCCGGCCGCATGCTGCTGGACGCGGCGCGCGAATTCATGTCGCCGAACCAGCGTATCGAGCGCGCATGAAAAAAGGGCCCAGCGGGCCCATTTTTCAATTACCAGGGCCCGAGGGGCCCATTTTTTGATTTGCAGCAGGATGAAAACCCAATGCTGCGAAATCCGAATGTGGAGCGGGAGACGAGTCTCGAACTCGCGACCTCAACCTTGGCAAGGTTGCGCTCTACCAACTGAGCTACTCCCGCAATTTACTGCTATCGCCACGCATTGCCGTCGGCGTCTTGATGTCGTTTTTTGGCAAGCGAGGCGGAAGTATACCTAATTTTTTGAAAAATGCACGCCGGCCGTGGATCGGGATGCCGCCGCGCGATTCCGCGCCGCCCTGACGGGTACCACCACCGCCTGACTGCGTTGCCGGCGGCGCCAGGCCATGCGCGCCAAGGTGTCGTCGCGCACGATGAAGTGGTGGGCAAGCGCCGCCACAATGTGCAGCGCCAACAAGCCGTACAGCCCCCACGTCAGCATGTCGTGCATCCATACCGTGGTGACCACCAGCGCGGGGTCGGCGGCGACCAAACGCGGAAACTCCAGATTGGTGAAGGGTAACGGTACGGCCAGGCCCTTGGCGTTGACGACGACCCAACCCACCATGCACGACGCAAAAATGAACGCATAGATGGACAGGTGCACCGCGTGGGCGCAGGCATCCTGCATGCAGAAATCAGCGCCGGCGGCGCGGCGGCGCGTGATGCGCACGACCGTGCGCACCATCGTGACCACAAGCAGCGCCATGCCACAGCCGATGTGCACGATCATGACCGAGCGCATCGACACGCCCGTCTGCGCGGTCAGCACGTGGCGCAATTCGCCGGCAAGAATCAGGATGCCCATCAGGCTGACGCTTAGCCAATGCAAGGCGATTTGCGAGGTGGTGTAGGCCTGTGTGGCCAGGGCGGCGGGGGGGGAATGCATGGTCTTCCTTCTAGCGGTGCCAGCCGGCTCCGCGTGCGGCGGGGCTTGGCCAAGAGGCGAGATTGAAGCGCCGCCACCCCTGCCACGCCACCTTCCTCAACACTTCCTGAAGGCCTAAAGGCCCCCTGCCTGGGCCCCTTTAGGCTCTCTTTAGAAACGTTGTTGGCCGATTGCCCGCATGGAAATATGCCGGCCTGCGTAGAGATTTTTCCGCCTTTGATGCGCCCGGCCACGCCGGCGCTCGGATCGGCGTCGTTCCTCACGATGCTCGCCTCTGCCCCCCGCACTTCACTCCAGATCTCCGCCGCGCGGCGATCGCTCAATCAGAAAAAGTGGACTCATGAAGACTCTTACCTTCCGACGCCGTCTTGGCCTGCAACAAGGTTTCACCTTGCTGGAACTGCTGGTCGTGCTGTTGATCATTGCGTTGCTGGCCGGATACGTCGGCCCCAAGCTGTTCTCACAGGTCGACCGCGCCAAGGTGCGCGCTACCCAGGCGCAAATGAAGACGCTGGGTGATGCCTTGACCCAATACCGCCTGGACGTGGGCAGCTATCCCTCCACCGAGCAAGGGCTGGAATCGCTGGTCAAGGCGCCTCAAGGCGCACCCAACTGGCACGGCCCGTATCTGGCCAAGGATGTGCCCGCAGACGCGTGGGGCCGTCCCTACGTGTTGAACGTGCCCGGTCGCAGCACGGACGCAGAAGTGGTTTCTTTCGGCGAGGAAGGCCGGGCGGGAGGCAGCGGTGAGTTGGTCTACGGCCTCTAAGTGGGCGGCGGCCGGGCTCGTCGGGATGACGTTCTCGACGGCGGCCGCCGCCAGCTGCTGGCAGGAATCGGGCGACCGCCATGGCGTGGACCCCTTGCTGCTGTTCGCCATCGCGAAGGTAGAGTCATCACTGAACCCCCGCGCCATCAACAACAACACCAACGGTACCCAGGACGTCGGGCTGATGCAGATCAACAGCATCCATCTGCCGGCGCTGGCCAAGCGGGGCATTACGCGCCAGCGCTTGCTGGACGAGCCCTGTCTGTCGATCGATGCCGGCGCCGAAATCCTGGCCGGCTTCATCAAGCGCTATGGCTACACCTGGCGCGCGGTCGGCGCGTACAACGCTGGCGGCGCCGCCAACCGCGAAGCGGCGCGCAAGCGCTACGTGAATCGCGTGTGGCAACACTATCTGCAACTGACCCAGGCGCGCGACGCCCGTTATCGCCAGTCCCAACACGCGGAGCGTTGATATGAATGAGTTCAGGATCCGCTTGCTCAAGCAGGGCACGTTGCGCGTGCATACCGTGCGCGCCTCCAGCGAAGGCGAGGCCCGCGCGCAGTTGAGCGATGCCGACGGCATGGTTCTGGACATTCAACGTTCGGCCGTGCGTCGTGGCATCAAGGCGCGCGGCAAGAAGTCATTTTCGCTGGGCCTGTTGCTGCAAGAACTGTCTACGTTGCTGGACGCCGGGCTGGCTTTGATCGAAGCGCTGGAAGCACTGAGCGACAAGGCCGGCAAGGGCAACAGGGCGCTGCAATCGTCGCTGAGCCAGTTGTTGCGCTTGTTGTACCAGGGCCAACCGCTATCGAAGGCGATGCAGGCGCAGCCGCTCGTGTATCCGGCGCTGCTGGTTGCCACGGTGGCCTCGGCCGAAGGCAGTGGCCAGTTGCCGGTGGTGCTGCGGCGCTACCAGTACTACGAAACGCGGATCGAGAACATCCGCAAGAAGGTTGTGGGCGCGCTGGTGTATCCGCTTGTCGTGATTGCAGTGGGCTTCGGCATCTTGTTGTTCATGCTGTTTTTCGTGGTGCCGCGCTTTGCCATCGTGTTCGAAAGCATGCGGACCTTGCCGGCAACGGCCGAGGCCATGTTGTGGTGGGCGCGCCTGGTCAAGTCCGACGGCCAATGGCTGGGCGCGGGCATTGGCGGCAGTCTGCTCTTGACGGCATTGGCGCTGCGCACGCAAAGGGTGAAGGCGGCATTGATGAACGTGTTCTGGCGGCTGCCCAAGCTGCGCGATGTGGGCAACCTGTTCGTGCTGGCGCGCTTTTATCGCACCGTCGGCCTGTTGATCGAAGGCGGTACGCCCGCATTGCAGGCATTCGAGTTGGCCGAACGCATCCTGCCGCCCGCCTACGGCGAACGTCTGGACCTGGCGTTGCAAGAGCTGCGCGCCGGCCGCAGCGTGTCGGAAACGCTGGCGCGCCACGGCTTGACCACGGCAGTGGCCGAACGGCTGCTGCGCGTAGGAGAACAAAGCGGCGATCTGGGCGGCATGTGCGAACGCATCGCCCAATTTCATGACGGCACGCTGGACCACGCCATCGAAGTCTTTGGAAAGGTGTTCGAGCCCCTGCTGATGCTGGTGGTCGGAGGGCTGGTCGGCACCATCGTCATCTTGCTGTACATGCCCATCTTCGAGATGGCCGGGAGTCTGGGATGAACGCAATGAACCCAATTGAAATCAGTCAGGAGAAGGCAGCAATGGAAACCCAACCCGTCGCCGACGAGGCATGGTGGTTGTGGCGCGAGCGCGCCGCGGAACTGAGCCTGTCCCTGGCCGATTACCTGGACGAGGAACTGGCGCGCCGCCCGCAACTGCTGCCGGTGCTGGCGCAGGCGCTGGGCATGGAGCCGCTAAGCGCGCAGCAATGCCGCCAGGCCGCCCCGCGCTTTGACGTGCTGCCGCTGGCCGATGCCATGGCCTGCCGCGTGGCGCCCTTGCAGGTGGACGGCGAATTGCTGCTGGCGATGGCCGCGCCTTTCTCTCGCGAAGCGCGCCTGAAGCTACAGGCCATGCTGGCCGGCCGCGCATTGCGCTTTGCCGTGTGCCCCACCGGCGCGGTGGACGCGTGGCTCAAGCAGGCCGAGGCTACCGAGCGCGTGCTGGACGGCGTAGCCGTCGACATGGCGGACGACTCGTTGGCCAAGGCGGTCGAATCGATTTCGCTGGCTTCGCTGGCCAAAGACGAAAGCCCGGTGATCCGCCTGGTGAACATGACGCTGTATGACGGCCTGCAAAGCCGTGCCAGCGACATCCATCTGGAGTCGGACGAGGAAGGGCTGTTGATCCGCTATCGCATCGACGGTGTGATGCTGCGCATCCGCCAGGTGCCGGGGCAGGTGACGGCCAACCAGGTGATGTCGCGCCTGAAGGTGTTGTCCAGCCTGGACATCGCGGAAAAGCGCGTGCCGCAGGACGGGCGCTTCAAAGTGGTGCTGCAAGGGCGCGAAGTGGATTTCCGCGTATCCATCATGCCGGGCAATCACGGCGAAAACGCGGTGTTGCGTCTGCTGGACCGGTCGCAGCGTGGCGACAAGCTCAGCCTGGACACCTTGGGTTTTCCGGCGGAAACAGCGCGCCGCATTCGCGTGCTGGCGCAGCTGCCCTATGGGTTGACGCTGATCACCGGGCCCACCGGCAGCGGCAAATCCACGACCTTGTATGGCGCGTTGTCGGAATTGAACAGCGGCGACGAAAAGCTGATCACCATCGAAGACCCGGTGGAATACGAGATGGCCGGCATCCTGCAGATTCCGGTGAACGAGAAAAAGGGCCTGACCTTCGCGCGTGGCCTGCGGTCCATTCTGCGCCACGATCCGGACACGATCCTGGTTGGTGAAATCCGCGACGCCGAGACGGCGGCCATCGCTGTGCAGTCCGCGTTGACCGGCCACCGCGTGCTGTCGTCCGTGCACGCCAACGACGCGTTCAGCGTGATCGACCGCTTCCTGTACATGGATGTCGAGCCCGCCACGTTCCTGGAATCGCTGAACGGCGTGGTCTCGCAGCGTCTGGTGCGGCGTCTGTGCCCGCATTGTGCGCCCGCGGGTGAAGCGCGCGCGGGCCCCGGCTGCGAGGCTTGCCGTCACACGGGCTTTCTGGGCCGCATCGCGCTGGCCGAAGTCCTGCGCCTGGACAGCCGCATGAAGACCGCGCTGCTGGACCGCTCTCCCGAGCGGCGCCAGGAAGCGCTGGCGCAGTGCCCCGACTATCAATCGATGCGCGATGCCGCCCATGAAGCGGTGGCGCATGGGCTGACAACTTATCAGGAGGTTTGCCGTGCCGTCGCTATGGAATGACCAAGCCGTTCTGATCGATGCGGAGCACGTCAGCCTGTTGTCCACGACAACGGCCGTGCACGAACGACTGAAGGCCCGCCATGGGGGCCAGCCCGCCGAAGCCGTGGCCGCCTTGCTGGCAAGCCGCCGCTTGCTGCGCCCGCGCTGGCGCAACCGCGCTCGCATCTGGCTGGGCTATCCCTGGGTGCACACGGTGCTGTTGCCTTGGCAGCCGGGTCTGCCCGGTGGCGATACGCAGTGGTGCGGCTATGCCCAGGCGCTGCTGCGCGAGCGCGGCATCGCGATGCAGAGCCGTGTGCGCCTGGGGCCGGCTCGCCATGGGCACGCCCGCCTGGCCGTCGCAGCCGACGCCGTGATGCTGGACGCCCTGGAAGCCCAGATGCGCGAACAAGGGTGGACCGTGCCGGCCTGCCACGACCTGCTGTCGTCGGCCTTGCATCGCTTTCAGCGACCGGTGCGGGCGGACGGCGCCTGCCTGGTCCTGGCGGAAGCTGGCGCGGTGACGTGCCTGTGGCCGGCGGCGCAGGGGTGGGAAGACATGATCACCTTACAGCTGTCGCCGGGCCAATCCCACGCGTCCGCCGTTGCTTCGGCGCAGGCGCTGTGCGATCGCCCGGTCATGGCGCAATGCGCCTGGACGTCCACCTTGGTATCCCCGGACGTCGCGCTGCCTGAAGACGCGCGCTGGCTGGGCTTTCCCCATGCCATGTTGGGAGGGCGGACATGCCCGGGTTGAAGATGAACCAGCTTGACTTCACCAAGCGCGGGGCGACGCAACCGTTTGCCGCCATCGTGGTGTTGCTGTTGCTGTGCGTCGGCCTGTTGAGCGCTTGGCGGCAATGGGATCTTTGGGCGCTGCGTGTCGAGGTCACCCGCGTTGAAAGCCAGCTGGTCGAGCGCCGCATGCAGCAGGAACGCGAGCAGCGACGCGCGCTGGCGCAGTCGCCTGAAGAAAAGAAGGTGGACGCGCTGGTGTCCGCGCAAAGTGCCGAAGACCGGTTGCGGCCCGTGCTGCTGCGCGCCATCGAACAGGCCTGGAGCCCCAGCGTGGCCGTCATGAACCTGAAGATCGAAGGCGCCGGCAAGACCGTGCAACTGGAACTGATGGCCGTGGACCTGACCGAGGTGTTCGCCTTCGCCGGGCGCGTGAACGCCGGGGAAGGCATCCGGGCAACCGTGATGCGCCACGGCATCAAGTCGGGTGATCCCAACCTGGCCACGATGGCCACCGTGCGGGTGGATCTGCAATGAAATCCTTTACTGAAATTCGTCGCCGCCTGGCCGCGCTACGTCAGGGAAACGCCGGTTCGCCTCTGCGTTGGCATGCCCAGTGCTGGGCCGAACGCCTCGGGCGCGGTGGGCTGTTGGCCCTGGCTGCCTTGCTGGTCCTGATCGTGCATTGCGTCGTGGTGCTGTGGCCGGAAAAGGGCACGTTGCAACTGCGGGCACTGGAATTGAACGCCGAGCTGCATGCTTGCCAACCCAGCGTCGCGCCGCCCGGCAACGACATGGACGAACTGCGCGTGCAACTGCGCCTGGACCCCGACCAGCGCAAGCTGGCCGTGATGGAGCAGTTGGTGCGTTCGGGCTTGCTGCTGGTCGACATCCAGTATCAGGGTGAAGACACCATCCAAGGTCGCCTGCGCCGCACGTCGGTGGATGTAACGGCGGTGGGTTCGTACCAGGACCTGAGCGCCGGCCTGCGCAAGTTGACCGAAGAGCCGCTGTTGCGCCTGGAGTCCTTGTCGTTGGACAGGCAGAAACCGGAAAACATGCTGGTCAACGTGAAGATGCGTCTGAGCATGTTGGGGGTGGTGTGATGAAGCGATGGATGACCGCGGTAATCACCGCCCTGGCGCCCGCCGCCGCGTGGTCCGAGACCCCGCAAGAGGTGGATCTGTTTCCTTCGCAAAGCTGGGCGTCGCTACTGGATCGGGGCACAGAACCCACACAGGACGCCGCCGCCCAGGCCAACGCGGCACCGACCGATACGCCGGACCTGGACGACACGATGCCGACCGCGCCGGAGGGCGTCGAGGCTGTGGTTGTGTCGGCCTTCACGGCCATCGGCGAATGGTCCGAAACCGGGCGTCGCATCGTGGTGCTGGCGCATCAAGGGGAAACCTATCTGATTTGCCAGCGCTGCGATGTGGCCGGCGCGGTGCAGCCTGGCGGCATGTTGACGCCGCAGTACCGCTTTAAGGCGCTGGAGGCGAAACGCGCCGTGCTGTTGGACCCGCAGGGCAAAGAACTGCATGTGGACCTGGCGCCGCTGGCGCAATGAGCATGGCGCTCATCGAAACGAAAAAATTCTATTGGGAATGGCAAGACATCATGATTGCAAAACCTGTCGTAATGGCCGCATTCTTCACCCTGTTGCTGGGCGGATGCGCGGCCCCGGAATCACTGAAGCGCGCGTTGGGCGGCGACGCGCCGACTACCGCTGAACGCCTGGCCGCCGGCCGCGCGAAGCTGGACAAGAACCCCAACGATATCGAAGCCGGCAAGGACGTGGCGCGCGATGGGGTGACGTTGACCCGCGAGATCCTGCAACGTGTGCGCGTGAAGATGGACGCGGGCGATGACGAGGCCGCGTTGCAAGACGTGCTGGAACTGTTGACGATCAACCCGGGGAACATGCGTGCCCAGCAGCTCAAGACGCAGCTGGAACAACGCGTACACCTGAACAGCGAACTGGCCGAGGCGGTCAGGCTGCAATTCGACCACCCGCGCGAGGCGCTCTACAAGGTCAATCGCATCTTGCAGGAACAGCCCGGCTTTCCCGCCGCCGAGGCACTGCGCACGCAGCTGCAACGCCGTGACGTCGGCCGCCAGTCGGTCAAGCCCCGGCTGGCCGACGCGCTGCGCAAACCCGTCACGCTAAACTTCAAGGCGCAGCCCATCGTCCAGATCCTGGACACGATCTCGCTGGCCGCCGGTGTTGACTTCGTGTTGGCCCCGGACGTGCAGACGAGCATGCCGGCCAGCATCATGGCCCGGCAGACCACGGCCGAAGACGCGATCAACCTGTTGCTGCGCACCAATCAGCTGGAAAAGAAGGTGCTGGATGCGCACACACTGCTGATCTATCCGTCGCGCCCCGACAAGGACAAGGAATATCGCGAGCTGATGGTGCGCGTGTTCTACCTGAACCATGCCGACGCCACGCATGTGCTTGCCGCGTTGCGGCAGATCAGCGCGCCCAAGAACGTGCATCTGGACGAACGCGCCAATGCCGTGCTGGTGCGCGACACGCCTGAAGTGATGGCGGTGGTGGAACGGGTGGTGGCCGCGCTGGACATCGCGCAATCGGAAGTAACGATGGATGTGCAGGTGCTGGAAGTGAATGCCAGCGACGAATTGGAAGTGGGCGTGGACTACCCCAGCGACCTGCGGTTTTCCGTGCTGCCGCAGGGGGAAAGCGGCCGCATCACGGTGGGCGACCTGCTGGGCCTGAACCAGGGCAAGATCGGCGTGACCAGCCGCAATGACCTGTCGGCGGCGCTGAACCTGCTGCAAAAGCGCGGCAAGACCAAGGTGCTGGCCAACCCGAAGATCCGCGTGCGCAACATGGAAAAGGCCAGCATCAAGATCGGTGAAAAGGTACCGGTCGTGACGACAACCAACGCCAACGGCGTGGTGACGGAATCCGTGAACTACCAGGACGTGGGCCTGATCCTGCAAGTGGAACCTCGGATCAGCCTGAGCAACGAAGTCAGCGTGCGCGTCAGCATGGAAGTCAGCAACCTGAAGGGCGAGGTCAAGACGGCGGGTGGCGGCGTTGTCTACCCGATGAGCACGCGCAATGCGGAAACCGTGATGACGGCGCGTGATGGCGAAACGCAGGTGCTGGCCGGCCTGGTCAATCAACAGCAGACGCGCAGCAGCAGCGGGGTGCCCGGGCTGAGTGTGATGGGCTGGCTGGGCAGCTTGTTCGGCGGCCAGAAAAAGACGGACCAGAACACCGAGATCGTGCTGCTGCTGACGCCGCATATTGAACGTTCGATGGCCTTGCCGTCGGCCGCCGACAGCTATTTCCCGTCGGGCACGGAGTCGCGCGTCACCGTTACGCCGATGACCACCCAGGCGCCCCCCCCC
>NZ_JBLVOL010000002.1:67976-75214 GCF_053543755.1 Achromobacter semiaridum
CCCGCGGCAACGGGCGGCGACGCCCCGGCGCTGGACGCGGTGCTCACCACACCGCCGTTCTAAGGACACGACATGCGCAAGCAATCGGGTTTTACGCTGATCGAAATGATGGCGGCCATGACCTTGCTGGCCCTGTTGCTGAGCGTTGCGCTGCCGTTCTCGGCGCTGGTCAAGCAACGTGCGGATGAGCGCGAACTACGGCAGAGCCTGCACACCTTGCGCAACGCCATCGACGCGTATTACCAGGCCAGCCGCGAGGGCAAGGTGGACAAGCCGCTGGATCGCAGCGGCTACCCGCCCGACCTGGAATCCTTGGTCAAGGGCGTGCAGAACAAGACGGATCCCAACGGCGGCATGCTGTATTTCCTGCGCCGTCTGCCCAAGGACCCGATGTGTGAAAACTGCGAGAACCGCTCGGCGGCCGACACCTGGGATACCCGAAGCTATGACAGTTCGGTCGATGCGTTTTCATCGGGACGTGATGTGTTCGATGTGCGTTCAAAAAGTCAACGAAGGGGCCTCAATGGCGTTCCGTACAAAGAATGGTAGGCGCGGTTGTGCCGGCTTTACGCTGATCGAGCTGATGGCGGTCATGGCCATCATCGGCGCCTTGATGTCGCTGGTGGCGCCGTCGTTTTTCAAAAGCAACGACCGCGCGCGGGAAACGGTGTTGCGTCACAACCTGCAATCAATCCGCCATGCCATCGACGATTACCGCGCGGACCATGGCAACAATCCCGATTCACTGGATGCGTTGGTCACGGACAAATACCTGCGCGAGCTTCCGATGGACCCGGTGACGGGAAAACGCGACAGCTGGCTGCCGCAGAACGGGGACGCGCCGGGCGTGAATGATGTAATCAGCGGCGCTACCGGCAGGGGGTTGGATGGGCTGGATTATGCGCGGTGGTGATCGCGGTGCGTGGACCAGACGTCAGGCGGGCTTCGGTTACCTG
The DNA here is from genome assembly GCF_053543755.1 of Achromobacter semiaridum. Classification (NCBI taxonomy): domain Bacteria; kingdom Pseudomonadati; phylum Pseudomonadota; class Betaproteobacteria; order Burkholderiales; family Alcaligenaceae; genus Achromobacter; species Achromobacter semiaridum. The sequence continues at coordinate 68,933 of NZ_JBLVOL010000002.1, forward strand.
ACGGTGTTGATGCTGGTAATGGCGGTGGCCACGGGCCTGACGGCCGTGGTTCAACCATGGTCTATGCAAAAGCTGCGCGACCAGGAAGCCGAGCTGCTGTTCGTCGGCACGCAGTATCAACGCGCGCTGGCCTCGTATTACCTGTCCGGCACGGCGCCGGCTTATCCCAAAACCATGGAGGCGCTGCTCAAGGATGACCGCGTGTCGTTTACCCGCAGGCATCTGCGGCGGCTGTATGCCGATCCGATAACCGGCAGTACGGAATGGGGCATCGTGAAATCGCCGGACGGCGGGATCATGGGGGTTTATAGCCTGTCGGAAAGAAAACCCATCAAACAGGATGGATTCGATGCCGAAGTGGGGGATATGTCAGGAAAATCTAGTTATCAGGACTGGAAGTTTGTGTTCATGGGGGTTAATTGAAGCGACCACGACAACGAGGAATATAAAAGGACAGATAAAAAACTTGTCGGAACGTTCTTGATAATCCGTGGTCTGTTTGCCAGTAATCCTTCAGGAATATCCCCATATCAAGCCCTTGTTGTCATATCTTGACATTTGGCTTTCCCAGTTTGGCTTTGAGAAATTTCTTATTGTTGTGTCTATCCCAGCATGAAATCATTCTGTCGGGGTATCAATTGTGATTGCCGTAATAATAAAAGTCTTCGGGAATTGCGCTTACATAAGAGTTGACTCAATGATCGTCGCCATTCTTGAAGATTCGCCCACTCAGGTCGAGTGGGTCACCAAACTGCTGCAAAGCCACGGCCACCAGGCGTTCTCGCGTCGCGATGGGGACGGCTTCATCGCCCTGTTGCAACAACAGAAGGTTGATGTCGTTCTGCTGGACTGGGAAGTGCCCGGCGCGTCGGGCCTGGCGGTGCTGAAGTGGGCGCGATGCAACCTGGCGCCCAACATGCCCATCCTGATGCTCACGCAGCGCGACGACGAAGAAAGCATCGTGCAGGCCTTGAACATGGGCGCTGACGACTACCTGCAAAAGCCGGTGCGCGAACGTGAGCTGCTGGCCCGCATGGGTGCTCAGCTGCGCAAGTCGCAACGCGGGGAAGCCACGGCGTTGCAGTTCCAGGTAGGGCATTTTGCGTTCAACCTGGAAGCCAAGACCTTGACGGTGGACGGCCGCCCGGTCAGCCTGCCGACGCGAGAATTCGACCTGGCCACGATGCTGTTCCGCAGCCCCGGCCGCATCATCACCAAAGACGCCTTGTGCCAGCAGATCTGGGGCACCGTCGACCGCAAGTACGACGCCAGCCTGGCAACCTATGTCAGCAACCTGCGTTCGTCATTGGGCCTGCGCTCGCGCAATGGCTATGTGATCGCCACTGTGTACAACTACGGCTATCGCCTGGAACGCATGTATTAAGCCAGCGGGCGTTCGCCCCGGCCTGTGTGCCGCACTGCTTCGGTAGTTCACGCAACATCCCCCATTCCAATCGCAGCCCGCGCCTTATGTGCGCTGCCGGTCCGACCGCGCGCCTGCCGCATCGCGACCCACTTTTCGAGCCTGACGATGAAATTCCTGATTTGGCCTTATGCGCGCCTTGGCGCCAGAAAAAACGATGCGCTGCTGTTCTGCAACCTGGGCATTATCTTGCTGTGCTACGCCATGCCCAGCGACGGGCAGCCGCTGACCTCGGCGGCGCCCGGCGTGCTGGCCGACTTCGGAATCCTGGCGGGCCTGGCGCTGTTCAGCGTGATTGCGGGGCAGTCGAAAATGCGCTTGCGGGCATTGGGCTGGTTGATCGGTTTTTGGCTGTTGGCCGCCTTTGTCGTGATCACCGCACGCCGCTGGACGCCCATGGTGGCTCCCCTGGTGGGCGTGGCGCTGGCGTACATCAGCGTAGTTCGCTGGCGCATGGCCACGAAAAGGGCACGCCGTGAGCAGGTCCTGGCACGCACCCCCGCGTCGGCGGCTACGCCGGCTGCATCCCCCGCCAAGCCGAACTGCGCTCGCGATAACGAAGTGATGCTGCAAATGATGCATGACCTGCGCAGCCCGTTGTCGACGATTCTGGTGATGGTGGAAAAGCAAAGCGCCGAAAGCGACTGCCCCAAACAGGAGGCCTTTGCGCAATCCGTGCGCGATCTGGCGCAGTACAGCCTGGCAGTGGCGCAGGACTTCATGCACCTGTCGCGCGCCGAGCGCCTGGATAAGGAGAATTTCCTGCCCGTCTCGATGCTGGACGTAGGCCAGGAAGCCGCCGACCAATCCCTGTTGCTGGCCGAGCGTAAGGGCATCGACGTGCAGATCCGCGAATGCGGGGAAAAGCTCTGGGTCTCGGGCGACTACTGCATGCTGCAACGCGCGGTCATCAACCTGCTGGACAACGCAATCAAGTATTCCAACCCGTCCACGCGCATCACCTTGTGCCTGAAGCGCCAGGGCGATATGGCCCGCATCAGCGTGATCGACCAGGGTATCGGCATTGCCGATGCGGTCATGCCGCAGTTGTGCGAGGCTTTTTTCCAGGTGCAGCCCGGCAGCCGCGAGGGCGTTGGAATGGGCTTGGCGCTGGTGGCCACGGTGGTGGATGCACATGGCGGAAAATTGTCGGTCAGCTCCCGTCCCGGGATGGGAAGCGAGTTTTCACTCACATTTCCGCTGATGCCGATGCCGTGTGTGGAAGGAGATCGCCAGGAAACGCGGCCCCGCTATCGAACCGGCCTTAACCCGGCCTCATGAATAAGCGCCCTTGTGGCGCTTTTTTTTGGCCGTTTGGACCCTTTCCATCGTGCTTCTTTCGCGTCCTTAATGCGATGCGGCAGCAATGCAACACCTGCTTTTAATAGTGTGTTGAGAATGGTTTTGCCGATTTCCAGCGCCGGGAATAATGGCTTCGCTTTCACGGGTTCCGTGTGATTTCCGGTTCATGAGAATGCGAAAAACAATCCACTAAACATAGGATATTTGATGACTAAAACCACATTGCGCGGTGCAGCCGCCAAGCTTGGCTTGCCGGTCGCGGCGCTGACGCAGGCTGTGCTCATGGCCATGGCGCCGACGACCGCTTCGGCTCACGGTTCCATGATTGATCCCCCGAGCCGGGAATATGGTTGCCACAAGTTTGATACCCCCTGGAACAATCCCAAGTTCTCCGGTTGCGCCAAATCGTCCGACCTTATCGGAAACTGGCAGTCAAACTTGATCGGCGGCGCGTTCAACAACCACAAGGAACTCATCGCTGATGGCCTGCTGTGCGCGGGCGGAAAGGAAGGTTGGAAGGACCTGGATGGCGATCACGAATGGCCCACCACGGTGGTTACGCCGGATGCCAACGGCAATGCGCAGTTCAAGTATCTGCAAACGGCACCGCACATCACCACGTACTTCAAGACCTACATCAGCAAGGACAGCTACGACCCCAAGCGCGGCCTGCGCTGGGACGATCTGGAACTGATTGGCGACTCCGGCTTTCTGCCGCGCCCGGAAGCCCTGAACTCCGTTACGCCGCTGGATGTCAAGATTCCCGCCCACTTTACCGGCAAGCGCGTGATCTACAGCGTGTGGCAACGTGACCCGAGCGACGCCAAGGAAGGCTTCTACTCTTGCTCGAACGTGGACGTGATGCCTGCCAACGTGCAATGGCAAGCCAGTGGCGCCTTGCAAGGCGGCCAGGTAAACACGGGTGCGCAGATGACGCTGCGCGTATTCGATCTGAGCCGCACCGGCGATCTGGAAAGCCATTCGATTACGGTCAAGGCCGGTGAAGAGAAGCCGGCTCAGTGGATGTACGCACTGGCCAAGGAAGTCAACAACAAGTCGTCCGTGATCAAGGTCGGCAAGATGGGGACGAACGGCCAAGTCGTGCCGCAGCAAAGCGAAACCGACAACCAGGTTTATGGCCTGAACAAGAAGGTGGGCTTCGCGATTGACCAGAAGGCTCCGGAACCCGTGGATCCGCCTCCCGTCGTCATCAACCCGCCCAAGGCTGAACTGACCGGCCCGGCCTCGGCCAATGCTGGCGAGCGCGTTGCTTTGTCGGCCAAGGGTTCGAACAACGGTGGAGGCACGCTGAAGTTCCAATGGACGGCTCCTGCCGGCATCACCGCTTCGGCGCTGAACCAGGCTGACCTGAGCTTCACCGCTCCGACGCTGACGCAAGACAAGTCCTACTCGTTCACCGTCAAGGTCACGAACGAAAAGGGTTCGTCGAGCAAGACGCATTCGGTCCTGGTCAAGAAGCAAGCCCAAACCGGCGGCGGCACTGACGGTAGTAACACCGGCGGCAACGGCGGCAACGAAGGCGGCAACGGCGGCCAGACCGGCCAATACCCGGCCTACAAGGAAGGCACCACCTACGCCGCTGGCGACAAGGTCACCAACGCCGGCAACGTCTACGAGTGCAAGATCTGGCCCGTGACGGCATGGTGCAGCGCTTCGCCCCTGCATTACGCACCGGGCAAGGGCCTGGCTTGGCAGCAAGCTTGGGACCTGGTGAAGTAATCAAGCTCGCTTCACTACACGGCTCTCAGGTTTACTGAACCTTCTTTGATAATCCGTAATCCGTAATTCATAACGGGAAAAACGAAGTTCCTGATCCCTCGCGCGCAAGCGCGGGGGATTTTTTTATGTGGGAATCGTTTGGAAAATGGCGTGTGGGGAAAATGCTTTAAGGAATCGTTTATTAACTTTGATTGTCAATGGGCTTCCGGCCGAGAATGAATTCACCTTGCCCTGCGTGTGTTGTCGCAAGGAAGGTGATTATTCAAACCTCTCTCTGAAGTATTAAAACCAATGGCAAAATTCAAAATAACTATTCTGGGTGGATTGGTGCTGGCAGCCGTATCCGGTTCGGTCCTGGCTCACGGCACGATGTCGCATCCCAAAGCGCGCATTCTGCATTGCCACGCAGGCAGCCAGAGCGAAGGTTGCACTGCATTCAAGGCGCAAGGCGGCAGCGTGTATGACTGGCGTGAAGTCTGGCAGAAGCCGGGTGGCGAAAACACCGTGGCCACCACGCCGGGCGATCGCCTGTGCGACGGCGGCACCAAGCCTTCGCATCGCGGCCTGAACGCGCTGGCTCAATGGCCCATCACCACGCTCAAGCCGGACGCCAATGGCAACGTTACGCTGAAGTGGAACCACACCGTGGCCCACCGCACGAAGTCGCTGCAATTCTTCATCACGAAGATGCCTTACGACTCGACCAAGCCGCTGCAGTTTTCCGACTTCGAAAAGTTCTGCGAACAGCGCGACTTCACGCCCGCCGCCGCAGGCGAAGGCGGCGAACAGGAATACAGCTGCACGCTGCCCGCCGGCAAGACGGGCCGTCACCTGATCATGAGCGTCTGGAACACGAACCACGTGGGCGATGGCGTGACCTCGGGCGAATCCTATCGTGCCTGCGGCGACGTGAACATCGAAGGCGTCAGCAACGTCATCAAGCCGTCGGACATCGGCGCGCTGTACTCCATCGGTGAAACCAAGGTGGGCGACTCGCTGGTCTAGCGTTTGGCTGATCCCAAGCGCAACGGCGAATACCTGGAACAGCTGCGCTTGCCGCTGGACGAGAACGCCGCCCAGGGCGAGCGTTGGACGCAAGCGCTGGGTAATGCCGTCAACGGCTCGTCCAAGCGCGTGCGCATCGGCCAACTGGGCGCCGACGGCAAGACCGTGACGCCGATCGTGGGCGTGGACAAGTCGCACGTCTATTCGATGGACGGCAGCAAGTACCACTTCGTGGTGACCAAGGAAGCGGCCGTGATCACGCCGGATCCCGTGGTGATCCCGCCGCTGTCGAGCATCACCGGTCCGGTGAATGTGCAAGCAGGTCAGAAGGTTCAGCTGTCGGGATCGGCCTCGACGGGTACCGACCTGAAGTTCTCGTGGACCGTGCCGGCCGGCATCACGGCGGCGGTGAAGGACCAACCCACGCTGAGCTTTGTGGCGCCGACGCAGACCAAGGACCAGCAGTACGCGTTCACGCTGACCACGCGCAATGACAAGGGCGCATCGGACGCGTCCCACGTTGTGACCGTCAAGGGCAAGCCGGAAGTTGTTGTCGATGAAGGCGGCAATGGCGGCAATGGCGGCACCGGCGATACGCCGCCCGCCTACAAGGCAGGCACGGCCTACAAGGCGCTTGAGCGTGTGACGAACCTGGGCAAGGTCTACGAGTGCAAGCCGTGGCCCTACACCAACTGGTGCGGTCAGTCGCCGTTCCACTACGAGCCCGGCAAGGGCGGCTACTGGACCCAGGCCTGGAACCTGGTGAAGTAAGCCGTTGTTGTTGAGGCGGGCCAAGACCATCGGCGTCTTGG
>NZ_JBLVOL010000002.1:75234-83889 GCF_053543755.1 Achromobacter semiaridum
GGGCGTCTTGGCCCGCGTTGGACGCCAGCCCTTCTTCCAGCGATGGGAGGGGGGCTTTCTTTTTGCGTTGATGGATCCACCGTCAAGGCGGATCACTGAATAGCCATGAAAAACAAAATACAGTTATCCATGCTCGCGCTGATGTTAGGCGCGGGATTTACCGGCCCCGGACATGCGGCGTCAGCCGATGAGCCGCGGCCCATCTACGTCCGGCTGAAAGCCGAAGCCCCCAACCCGGCGCAGCGCACCGCGCCGACGCCCGAAGTGGCCAACGCAATGGACGCGCTGACGCGCCTGGCTAACGGCATGGAGCCGTTGGTGCCGCTGTCGCCGATGATGCGTAACCACGAGGAACTCGCCGCGCTGGAACGCCATAATTTGACGCGTTATTACAAGATTTCGGCCGAGATGATGCGTGGCCGCGACGCGGAATCGCTGGTCAGGCAACTGCTGGAAAATCCGCTGGTGGAAAGCGCGCAGATCGAGCCTGTGCCGATGTCGATGGGCGAAGGCCTGGGTGAGGAACCGGTAATGGCCGTTACCCGCGCCGCATCCGGCACCCCTGACTACACCAATTGCGACGGCGCGCTGGCGCCGACCTGCCAGAACTATATGCAGCCGCCCACGCGCGGGCACTGGGTGCTGGGTGGGGTCAACGCTTTCGAGGCGCAGCGTCAGACCGGCCACTATGGCGCCAACGTGCGCGTCATATCGAATGAGATCGGCCACTGGGACTTCGATCACATCGATTTGCCCAAGCCTTTCATCCATCACGGCCAGTATGTGGAGAAGCCGGACTTCCACGACACGATGTCGGCGGGCATCATGTTCGGACAGAAGAACGGCTATGGCGTGACAGGTATCGTCCCGGAGGCGCAGGCCGGCTATACCAAGTACAGCGTGGGCGGAATGATTGATCTGCGCAACGTGCTTCAGGCCGGCGATGTGGTTCAGATCGGCGTGCACTACAAGTTTGGAAACGGCTGCGGTCCCACCACGGCTTGCTACCTGCCTGTCGAGCACGTGGATGCCGTGTATGACGCGATTTCCTATTTGACCCAGGAAAAGGGCGTTCACGTTGTGTTGGCGGCCGCCAATGGAAACGTCAACTTGGACGATCCGTATTACCGCGGGCGCTATGACCGCACGAAGCGGGATTCCGGCGCGATTTACGTCGGCGCGGCGGACCCGTATTCGGGTGCGCGATCGTGGTTCTCGGAGTACGGCAGCCGGGTCGATACCTTCAGTTGGGGTGGCCAAGTCACCACTACGAACTGGGAAGAGGGTCAACACAACTTGTACACGACCGGCTATAGCGGCACGTCTTCCGCGAACCCCATCATTGCGGGCAGCGTGGCCTGGCTGCAAAGCCTGGCACGCGAGCGTGGGCTGGGCAATATTCCGCCCAAGGTCATGCGTCAGATCCTGGTGGATAGCGGCAACCCCGTGCCGAAGGTCGATCCGGCCCGGCCCATTGGCGTGCAGCCCGATCTGGTTCGCGCGGCGGAACTGCTGGGCGGCGACAGCATCGGCGGCCAGGCGCCCCAAGCGCATGTCGTCGGCTTGGCGCAAGCGAATGCGGGCGACAAGGTAGTGTTGTCGGCCGTGGATTCCACTGGCAAGGACCTGACCTATGCATGGAGCAGCCAGCCCACGCTGAAGTTCATTGAGCAGGGCGTCAAGAGCAGCTTCGTCGCGCCGGAAAACGCGAAGGACGTCGCCTATCGCATCACGCTGAAGGTCACCGACTCGCAAGGGCGTAGCGCGTCCGCGCACCATGGCGTTCTGGTCAAGGCAAAGGCCGCCGGCGTGTGCGCCAACGTGCCGGCCTGGGATGCCCGCAAGGTGTACAACGTGCCGAATGAAGCGGTGTCGTACAACGGCAAGGTGTATCACCAGAACTACTGGAACGTGGATGCCGCGCCCGATAAGAACTCGGCGCAGTATGGCAAGCCGTGGAAAATGCCTGAAGCTTGCGACGTGGAGCCGACGCCGGTTCCGCCGCCGGTAGCCCGGATCAGCGGCCCCGCCGAAGTGATGGCCTTGAAGCCGGCGACGTTGTCGGCCACCGGATCGACGGGCCAGGGCCTGAAGTATGCATGGACCAGCATGGACGGCATTGCGTTGCAGCCGAACGGTGCCCTGGTCACGTTCTACGGCCCGCCGTTGGGCGAAGACCGTAACCTGACCTTCAATCTGGCCGTGACGGATGATCGCGGACGCACCGCGACCGCCAGCCATGTGGTTAAAGCCAAGGCGAAGGACGTGGTGCCGGAAGTGATCCCGCCGCAAGCCAAGCTGAGCGGCCCCGCGCAGGCAAAGAGCGGTGAACGCGTTGTCCTGTCTGGCAAGGCGTCCACGGGCACCGACCTGCGCTTCCGCTGGACCGTGCCCGCGGGCATTTCCGCCGGTGCGTTGGACCAGGCCGACATCAGCTTTGTCGCGCCGACCACCACGAAGGACACGCCTTACCGCTTTACGCTGACGGTCAGCAATTCGCGTGGCGAAGTCCAGGCCAGCCATACCGTGACCGTGAAGGCGCAGGCTGCCGTGGGTGGTTACCCGCAGTACAAGGCCGGCACGATTTACAAAGCGGGCGACAAGGTCGTGAACGTGGGCAAGACGTTTGAATGCAAGATCTACCCGTACAGCGGCTGGTGCAGCCAGTCACCGTCGCACTATGCGCCCGGCACGGGTTCGCATTGGAACGATGCGTGGATTCAGCGTTAAGCACAACGTGTCAGGCGTTAAGCACAACGTGTCAGGCGTTAAGCGCTAAGGGCTAAGCGCTAAGCGCGAAGGGCTACACGCTAATCGCCAAGCGTTCCGCGATCGCTGCGTAATGCACCGCCCCCACCGGTTTTCCGGTGGGGGCTTTTTTTCGGGGAAGGTAAGCCGCCCATCTAGGCGTCAAGCGTGCAGGTCCGCCACCAGGCGATAGCTGTGTGCCTGCCCCTGCTTGTCGACCTGACAAAGCATGACGTCGTGTTGCGGGCCGGCCAGCGTGGCGACGCTGGCCAGTTCGGCCGGCAGGCCGCTAAGGTCAAAGGCAATGGCTGCATCGGCGCCGGCCTCGCGTCGGATGCCGGCTAGCAGTTGGTGAATGCGCGCGTGGTTCTGATGCATGTCCTGCAAATCGGGCAGCGGATGGCCTTGCAGGCGGACCCCAGCGGTGGCACATGGCGCTTCAAGCGCGGCCAGCTCGTCGGCCTGCCGATAAAGCGCATGGAATGTCCGCGAACGAGATGAATCGTGGGTGCCGCAAAAAGAAGACAGCGCACGGCCGCCTGATGCCAGCCCGACCAGTTGAGAGGGCGAGGTGGCGACGGGGCTAAGACGATATCGGGGCCGCCGCTTCAAGTGGTGCACGGCCATCGCGGACGAGGCGATGGTCAATGACAGGCCGGCCAGCAATGGAACCAGCCAGATCAGCAGACTGGGATGGTCCGTGAACGGATGCTGATAATTTTCAACGGTGGTGGGGTAGAAGTAGCGCAGCAAGGGCTTGAACATCAGCCCTTCATTGAGCGCATCGGTTACCCAGCTGATCAGCACGATGGAGCTGATGGTGTAGCAGGCGGTTTTCAAGCGGTGCAGCAGCACCGTGCGCGTCAATGTCATGGCCAAGGCTCCGGGGCGCGGCGGACGCGGCGACGCGGCGTCCGCGATGCAACCCAAGAGCAGAGCATCCGGATCGGCAAGAAGCAATCAGAGGACTCTGGTAATGGCGGCAGGAATGAAAAAAGGGCCGGACAACAAGTGTCGGGCCCTTCTTAGGTGACTGCAGTGATCAAGAACCTGGGTTGCTTGACCGCTGCACATCTGAATTTGGAGCGGGAGACGAGTCTCGAACTCGCGACCTCAACCTTGGCAAGGTTGCGCTCTACCAACTGAGCTACTCCCGCATGGGTTCCGTCTTGAACTGCTCAGAACCGTTTTCTTATGCACTCTGATCAACTTGGTTATCGATCAGAAGGCGCGCATCTTACATGATTTTTTCGAGCTTGTCATTGGGCCGAGATTTTTCGCGTTTTCGCCGTGTTCTCTGTAAAGAGCGGCTATTGAAAAAGCGGTGTACTCAAACCAAAACACTCAATCAAGTAATATGAGCGAAGACCGAAACTATAGCATAGCCCGTAGCACCCATGTCAACTCCCTCTGCTATCGACACGGCGTCAGCCGCGTTGACTCCCGCTGCCCACGATCTCAGCCGGCTCAATACGCTGGGCCTGGTCTCGCAAGCCGAAGCCTTTGTCACGCTGGACGATGCCGCTCAATTGCCGGCCTTGTCCGACTTGGCACGCGGGGCGGACAGCCTCCTGGTGCTGGGCGGCGGCAGCAATGTCGTCCTGCCCCGGCGTGTATCCGGCTTGGTGGCCAAGGTGGCTTTCAGGGGCGTGCGGCTGTTGCAGGACGCGCCCGATGTCTGCCTGGTGGAAGCGGCGGGCGGCGAAAGCTGGCACGGCTTTGTCGAACATTGCGTCGGGCAGGGCTGGGATGGCCTGGAAAACCTGGCCTTGATTCCCGGTACGGTCGGGGCCGCGCCGGTGCAGAACATCGGCGCTTACGGCGTCGAATTCGAAGAACGCTTTCATAGCCTGACGGCGTGGGATGTCGCGGCGGCAAGGCTTGTTGAAATGGGCCCGTCCGATTGCCGCTTTTCGTATCGCGATAGCGCGTTCAAGCACGATGCGCCCGGCCGCTGGATCATCGTCAGCGTGCGGTTCGCCTTGCCGCGCCCCTGGCGCCCCGTGTTGGGCTATCCCGACCTGCAACGCCACGAACGGTTGGCCCACGGCGCGCCCGGCGCGCGGGACATCTTCAACGCGGTTTGCGACATTCGCCGCGCCAAGCTGCCGGACCCGGCAGTGACCGGCAACGCCGGCAGCTTTTTCAAGAATCCCATCGTGGCGGCCGATGTGCGGGACGCTCTGGCCGAACGCTACCCGGGCCTGGTGTCGTACGCGCAACCGGACGGCCGCTACAAGCTGGCAGCCGGTTGGCTGATCGATCAATGCGGTTGGAAGGGGCAGGCGCTGGGCGCGGCCGGGGTGCATGACATGCAGGCGCTGGTGCTGGTGAATCGCGGCGGAGCCAACGCCGCCGACATCATGGCGCTGGCCGGCGCGATTCAAGCGTCGGTGCAGGCGCGCTATGGCGTCATGCTGGAACCGGAGCCCGTGGTGGTGTAGGGCGCGGTGCGGCCGGAGCAATAAAAAAGGATCCCGAGGGATCCTTTGTGTTTTGTGGCGGCCGGCGATCCGGCGGCCGGCGATCCGGCGGCCGGCGTTCCGGCGATCCGGCGATCCGGCGATCCGGCGGCCGGCGCTCCGGCGATCCCGCGGCCGCCTGGCTCAGAAGCCCAGCACGGATTGCATGTCGTACAGGCCGTTGTGCTTGTCTTGCAGAAAGCGTGCCGCGCGCAGGGCGCCTTCCGCGTAGGTGGCGCGGCTGCTGGAACGGTGCGTGATCTCGATGCGTTCGCCGATGCCGCAGAACGATACGGTGTGGTCGCCCACGATGTCGCCACCGCGCAGCACGGAAAAGCCGATGGTGCCGGGCTTGCGCACGCCGGTGTCGCCATGGCGGCTCCAGGTGGCCACGTCCGGCAGCGCCACGTCCCAGGCCGACGCAATGGTCTCGCCCATTTTCAACGCGGTGCCCGAAGGCGCATCGACCTTGTTGCGATGGTGCGCTTCGAACACTTCAACGTCATAACCGGAATTCAGGATGCGGGCGGCCATGTCCAGCAGCTTGAGCGTGGCATTCACACCCACGCTCATGTTGGGCGCGAACACGATGCCGATTTTCTGCGCGGCCACTTCGATGGCGGCGCGGCCGTTGTCGTCGAACCCGGTGGTGCCGATGACGGCGTGCGTGCCGTGCTTCACGCAGGCCTGCAAGTGGGCAAGCGTGCCTTCGGGCCGCGTGAAATCGATCAGGCAATCGGCGTTGGCCAGCGCGTCAAGATCATCGGTGATCAGCACGCCGGTCTGTTGGCCCAGCGGGGCGCCCGCGTCCTGGCCCAGCGACGTCGACCCATTGCGGTCCAACGCCACTGCCAATTGCAGGTCGGTGGACTTAAGGATGGCGTCGATCAGCATCTGGCCCATACGGCCGCTGGCGCCGGCAATTGCAATACGCATGAAGAAAATCCTTGGGGGTTACCGAAGCGGCTCGGGCGCGTTGCCCGGTTGGCCGGGGTACTGATTCAGCGGGCTGACCGGCGCGGCGGAATCGCGCTTTTTCAGGTCTTCCTCTTCTTTGATGCGGGCTTCGTCCTGGTCCAGGCGCTTGTCCGCCTTTTCGTCGGCGGCGCTGCTGGGGGTGTTCAGCTGATAGGGCTGCAAATCAGGCTGCTTGTCGCCTTCCCAGCGCGTCAGGCGGTCGTTTTCGAACCAGACGGTGAACTTGCGTTCACGGGCTTCGCCGTAGCCGGGCTTGTAATAGTAGGGGTAGTCCCAACGGTTGGCGTGCAGCACGCTGGTAAGGGTAGGGCTGCCCAGCGCAAAGCGGACTTGCTCGCGGGTCATGCCCGGCTGGAGCAGCGCGACTTGTTCCTGGGTGATCCAGTTGCCTTGCTGGACACCGGCCTTGTAGGGGAAGCCCCACTTGTCCCCCGAGCAGCCGGCAAGGGCGATGGCCAGGGCGGCGACGGCCAATCCGGTCTTCAGCGAGCGGGAGGGAATTCGTGCAATCATGGACACTACGCGCCCCTATTATTTGGAAGCAGACAAAACCGTTATCATAAAGGTTTCATAAGGATAGTTCCGCGAGGCGGCATGAATTCAGGTGAGCCGACTCGCGGTGCACCCTTGATTCTGCCCATGCCTACGCGGACGGAGAGCGATTACACCATGAGCGACCAAAGCGAACTGAAGAACATGGGTTTGAAGGCGACGTTTCCGCGCCTGAAAATTCTTGATATTTTCCGCAAATCCGACCAGCGCCACCTCAGCGCCGAAGACGTCTACCGTGCCCTGATCGGCGAAAATGTCGAAATCGGCCTGGCAACCGTCTACCGCGTGCTGACCCAGTTCGAGCAGGCCGGCATCCTGGCCCGCAGCCAGTTCGACAGCGGCAAGGCCGTGTTCGAACTGAACGACGGCGATCACCACGATCACCTGATCTGCACGAATTGCGGCACCGTGGTCGAGTTTTCGGATCCGGACATTGAAAAGCGCCAGCAGAAGATCGCCAAGGACAACGGTTTCGCGCTGGAAAGCCACGCGATGGTGTTGTACGGCGTGTGCAGCAGCTGCATGAAAGGGCGCTAAACCGCTAGCGTCCGCCCCACGGTCCGTGGCCGCGCTCGTTGCGGGCCAGTGAGATCAAAAGCCCCTTCTGAACGGAGGGGCTTTTTTTTGTCCGATGGGTCCGCAGCGGGGCGCGGTTCTTGCGCCGTTCTTGCGCCGATATTGCGCGGCTTTAAGCTGAATTTCACGCGGCATGCGCGCGGATATTCCTTGGAATCGTGGCGGGCTTGCCCTGGCCCGCGCCAAGCTGGGTCAGGCCGCGGGCTGGCCAAAACCTTCCAGCATTTCGCGGGCGTGCTCGCGCGTGGTGGCCGTCAGCTTGATGCCGCCCAGCATCCGCGCGATTTCCTCAACACGCGCCGCCGCGTCCAGCTCTTCGATGCTGGAGCGCGTGGTGCCGCGAGACTCGGTCTTGCTGACCAGGAACTGGTTGTTCGCGCAGGCAGCCACCTGGGGCAAGTGCGTCACGCACAGCACCTGGTGGCGTTCGCCCAGCTCGCGCAGCAGCTTGCCCACGGCTTCGGCCACCGCGCCGCCCACGCCGCTATCGACCTCATCGAAGATCAGCGTCGGTACGCGCGCGGCGCGGCTGGCAATGACGGACAGCGCCAGCGAAATCCGCGACAACTCGCCACCCGAAGCCACTTTGGCCAGGGGTCGCGGGGTGGTGCCGGCGTGGCCGGCCACCAGAAATTCAACCTGCTCGTTGCCGTGCGCGGACGGCCCGGCGGCGGTCAGGGTGGGCTCGAACTTGCCGCCCTGCATGGCCAGCGTCTGCATGGCCTGGGTGACTTGTTTGCCCAGGTCCTTGGCTATCTTGCGACGGGCGGCGGTCAGCTTGGCGGCCGCGGCGTCGTATTGCGTTTGCGCCGCCACCGACTGGGTGCGCAACGCATCGATGTCGCCGGCGGCTTGCAAGGCGGCCAGCTCGGCATGCAGGGAGTCGCGCAATTCGCACAGGGCGTCGGGCTCGACGCGGAATTTGCGCGCGGTCTCGAAGACCAGGCCCAGGCGCGCTTCGACGTCGGCCAGCCGCTTCGGGTCCAGATCGACCCGGCTGACGTAATTGTTCAGGTCGGACACGGCTTCGCTGATCGCGATGCGGGCGGACTCCAGTTCGTCGTACACGCCTTGCAGGCCGGGGTCATGCCGCAGCATTTGCTGAATGCGGTGATTGGCGGCCGTGACGCGGTGGTGCGCGGAATCGCCTTCGCCGTCCAGCGCTTCCAGGATTTGCGAGGCGCCATCCAGCAGCGATTGCGAATGCGACAAGCGCGTGTGCTCGGACTGCAAGGATTCCCATTCGTCCGGGCCAAGCGCCAGTTGATCCAGTTCGTCCACCTGCCATTGCAGCCGGTCGCGTTCGTTGGCCAGGCTGGCGGCGTCTTTTTCGGCGGCT
>NZ_JBLVOL010000002.1:83941-87939 GCF_053543755.1 Achromobacter semiaridum
GGCGCGCCAGCGCGCGCCATTGCTTCCACGCCTGGCCCACGGCCTGGCGCAGATCGCCATGGCCGCCGTGGGCGTCCAGCAGATCGCGCTGGGCGTCAGGGCGCATCAGGCTTTGATGGGCGTGCTGGCCGTGGATGTCGACCAGGCTGTCGCCCAGTTCGCGCAGCTGCCCCACGGTGGCGGGCGTGCCGTTGATGTAAGCGCGGCTGCGCCCCTGCGCGTCGATGACCCGACGCAGCGACAATTCGTCATCGGCGTCGATTTCGCGTTCGTTCAGCCAGCTGTGCAATGACTTGGGCGTATCGAACACGGCAGTGATGTCGGCGCGCGGCGCGCCTTCGCGCAGCATGCTGGCGTCGCCACGCTCGCCCAGCGCAAGCGCCAACGCGTCCACCAGGATGGATTTGCCCGCCCCGGTCTCGCCGGAGAACACGGTGAAGCCGGGGCCGAAATGGATTTCGGTCTGTTCGACGATGACGAAGTCGCGGATATGCAGGGTGCGCAGCATGTCGGGGCGCTTACTACTCTACGTTGTCGGTGGCCTGGGGCATCAGGTTCCAATGCAACTTGCGGCGCAAGGTGGAAAAGAAGCTGTAGCCCTCGGGGTGCACGAAGCGGATGGTGTACGGCGCGCGCTGCACGACGATGCGGTCGCCCGGTTGCAGGTCGGACCACGTCTGCATGTCGAAATGCACGCTGGCGCCAACTTCCACGCGGCCCATCGCCGTCAGCGTCATGTTCAGCACGCCGGTGTCCGGGATGACGATGGGTCGGTTCGACAGCGTTTGCGGCGCCACGGGCACCAGCACCATGGCGTTCATGCCGGGGTGCAGGATGGGGCCGTTGGCGGACAGCGCGTATGCGGTCGAGCCGGTGGGCGTGGCGATGATCAGGCCGTCGGCGCGCTGCGTGTACATGAAGGCGCCGTCCAGCTCGACGCGCACTTCGATCATGCCGCCGCGCCCGGCGCGGTTCAGCACGACGTCGTTGAGCGCCGACGCGGAATACATTTTCTGGTCGCCGCGCCACACGCTGCCTTCCAGCAGCATGCGTTCTTCTATCTGGAAGCTGCCTTCCAATACGCGCGCCAGGGCGCCGTGCGCGTCCTGCAGCGGGATGTCGGTGATGAAGCCCAGGCGCCCGTGGTTGATACCCACCAGGGGCACGCCAAAAGGCGCCAGATGCCGGCCCGCGCCCAGCACCGTGCCGTCGCCGCCCATCACGACGGCCAGCGATGCATTCTGGCCAATCTCTTCAAGGGTAGCGATGGGGTATTCGGTCAGGCCGGTGTTGCGCGCGGTGTCCGCATCGATCAGCACATGCCTGCCCGCTTGCGTCAGCGCGTGCGCAAGGGCTCTTAGCGGGGTGTCCAGGCCGGTGTCCTGGTATCTGCCGATCAGGGCGACGGTAGGAAAGTGCATGGATGCGGGTGTATCAAAAGGGCGAAACGAAGGGCAGGGCCGAAGGGCGAAGCCGAAGCCAGAACCTGCCCGGAATGGGCCGATTAGCCGATTATATGGGGCCGCATATCTGCTTGCGGGACAAAAATCGCCTTTATCCTAAAAGATTCCTTAAAATGCCCGCTATGGATGACCGCGCACGCGCACTACTGAAAGCGTTGATAGAACGCTACATCGCCGATGGGCAGCCCGTCGGCTCGCGGACGCTATCGAAAGTCTTTGACTTGTCCCCGGCCACCATCCGCAATGTCATGGCGGATCTTGAAGAGCTGGGGCTGATCCATAGCCCGCACACCTCCGCCGGCCGCGTGCCTACGCCGCGGGGCTATCGCATGTTCGTCGATTCCCTGCTGGCCGTGCAGTCTTATCAGCTGCAACCGCACAACATGGGCGAAATGCTGTCGGCCGCCGAACCCACCCGCGCCGTCAACGCCGCCGCCGCGTTGCTGTCCAACCTGACGCAATTCGCCGGCGTGGTGCTGACCCCGAAGCGTGCCCAGGTATTTCGGCAGATCGAATTCATCCGGCTGTCCGACAAGCGCGTGCTGCTTATCATCGTCACCCCGGACGGCGACGTCCAGAACCGCATTCTCTTTGTTCAGCGCGATTACGCCGAAGCGGAATTGCTGGAAGCCGGCAATTTCTTCAACATGCACTTCGCGGGCAAGTCGTTCAACGCCGTGCGCCAGACGCTGTCCACCGAACTGGCTCAGCTGCGCGAAGACATTTCGCGGTTGATGCAGGCGGCGGTCGAGGCCAGCGCCGAGGCCGCGGAAGACGGCGACACCATGGTCATCTCGGGCGAACGCAAGCTGCTGGACGTCACCGATATCGCGTCCGACATGGACCGGCTGCGCAAGATGTTCTCGCTGTTCGAGAAAAAGACCGACCTGCTGCAACTGCTGGATGTGTCCAGCCGGGCGCAGGGCGTGCAGATCTACATCGGTGGCGACTCCCAGCTGGTGCCCATGGAAGAGGTCTCGGTCATCACCGCGCCCTACGGCGTGGACGGCAAGGTCGTGGGCACGTTGGGCGTCATCGGCCCGACCCGCATGGCTTACGAACGCGTGATTCCCATTGTGGACATCACGGCGCGCCTGCTGTCCAACGCGCTCAGCCACAACCAGTAGTCCCATTCAAAGCTACATCCTCCTCGCGGAGGAAGGGGAGTTTTTGTGTTTCTTCGCCTGTTCAAGTACCTGTGGCCTGAACGCTATCTGCCGGAAGCCGAGCAGGACGACCCCTTCAACGAAGACCCGCCGGCCCGCGCGCCCGGCAAAGTCGGGGTGCTGCTGGTCAACCTGGGTACGCCGGATAGGCCGGACAAGCAGGGCATCCGCAAATACCTGGGCGAATTCCTGTCGGACCCGCGCGTCATTGAAATTCCACGTTATTTATGGAAGCCCATCCTGTACGGGCTGGTGCTGACGCTGCGGCCGAAGAAGCTGGCGCCGCGCTATGCGGGCGTCTGGCTGAAAGAAGGGTCGCCCCTGATGGTCTATAGCCAGCGCCAGGCCGACGGCGTGCGCGCCGCACTGGAGGCATCGGGCATCGACGCCGTGGTGGAACTGGGCATGCGCTACGGCAACCCTTCCATTCCGGACGCCATCACCCGTTTGCGCGCGGCCGGTTGCGAACGCATCCTGACCGTGCCGCTGTACCCGCAGTACGCGGCCAGCACCACGGCCACGGTCGTGGACGCGGTCACCCGCCATGCCGGGCGCCTGCGCGATCAGCCCGAACTGCGCTTTACCAAGCGCTTTCACGAAGATCCGGCCTGGCTGGACCCGCTGGCCGCCCGCATCGAGACGTTCTGGCGCGAGCACGGCAAGCCGCAGAAGCTGGTCATGAGCTTTCACGGGTTGCCGCGGTATTCCATCGAATTGGGCGACCCCTACTACCGCGACTGCATGGAGTCGGCGCGCCTGCTGTCCCAACGGCTGTCGCTGCCGCGCGAGCAGATCGAAGTGACCTTCCAAAGCCGCTTTGGCACTGCCCGGTGGCTTGAACCCTATACCGAGCCCACCCTGAAAGCGTTAGCCGCTTCGGGTGTTACCGAGGTGGATGTGGTGTGCCCGGGATTTGTGGCAGACTGTCTAGAAACCCTGGAAGAGATCAGCCTGGAATGCCGGGACGCCTTTATTGAGGCGGGCGGCAAGCAGTTTCGTTACATCCCTGCGCTGAACGACGATCCCGCATGGATCGCCGGCTTGGCCACATTGGTGGAACGCAACTTGCAGGGCTGGCCATTGAAGATCCAGGCCAACACGGACTTGAAGGAGAAGGCGCATGCACCATGATCCCAAGAGCGGCAAGAGCGTAAAAAAGGGGACCGTTGCCACCCCGGTGGACGAGGATCAGGTCGAACACGATCTGGACGAGGCGCTGGCCGAAACCTTTCCCGCCAGCGACCCCATCGCCATCCGGCCCGAGCCGGACGACGATGACGAAAACGTAGACCGCGGCCTGAAGGAAAGCTTCCCCGCCAGCGACCCGGTCGCCCCGGCGCAGCCCCACAAGAAGTAAGCGGCCGGGGGG
>NZ_JBLVOL010000002.1:87991-92431 GCF_053543755.1 Achromobacter semiaridum
CCGGGGCGCGCTTCCGGTCCCAGAGGGGCACCGTCAGGGAATATTTCGCTTACCCGGGCTTGAAATAGGGGTATTGGCCCCCATTCATGTCTGCGAAAGCCATTCTTTTTGGAGGATTCCCCATGACGGCACCCCACGAGCCTGTAGACAAGACGCCCGAAGCCGGCCACAACGCCGACGCGGCACCCGCCGACCAGGACGCCGGTCAGGCCGAGCTGAACGAGTTGCGCGCCCAGCTGGACGCCGCCCAAGCTACCGTCAATGAGCAGCACGACCAGCTTCTGCGTGTGCACGCCGAAGCCGAGAACGTGCGCCGCCGCGCCCAGGAAGAAGTGTCCAAGGCGCGAAAGTTCGGCATCGAATCGTTTGCCGAGAGCCTGGTTCCGGTCAAGGACAGCCTTGAGGCCGCCCTGGCCCAACCCGACCAGACCGTCCAGACGTTGCGCGAAGGCGTTGAAGTCACCCTGAAGCAGTTGTCGGCCGCGTTCGAGCGCAACATGCTCAAGGACATCGCGCCGGCCCAGGGCGACAAGTTCGACCCGCACCTGCACCAAGCGATTTCGTCGATCCCGCACGAGCAGCCCGCCAATACCGTGGTGCAGCTGCTGCAAAAGGGCTACGCCATTGCCGACCGCACGCTGCGTCCGGCGCTGGTGGTCGTATCGGCCGGCCAAGGCTGAAACGCCAGCCGCGCGTCATGACCGATCCCCGCTTCGACCCGGCTCAAGTCTTCCAGGTGTTCGGCATGCGTCATGTCGACACCGATGGCTTTGACGCCGCCGTGGTTCAGGCGCCGGGAACGGATCTGCGCTGTGTGTTTTTATGGGGACAGGATTGCTATAACTGCAATCTTTTCAAGCAGGCAGCACTGCTGCACCAGGAAACGTTGCTGAAGCTGGGCCTGACCTGGTTCGAGGCCGACGTTTACGCCGACGAGCCCCTGGGCCGGCGCTTTTCCCTGCATGGCGTCCCCACTTTTGTGCTGTACCGGGCCGGCAAACGGCTGGGTCGTATCACCGGTTGGCCCGGATTGCCCCAGTTCACGGCGGCGATTTCGCGGTTGCAGGACCCGAATGCGGAAAATTCCGGCAAGGCGTCTTGAAAACCCTGCGAGTAACCCCAGTTATGTGGGGACAAGAAGTTTCTCTCTATTTTCATAGATCAATTCAAGGTAACCCACCATGAGCAAGATTATTGGCATTGACCTGGGCACGACCAACAGCTGCGTGGCTGTGATGGACGGCGGGCAGGTCAAAATCATTGAAAACGCGGAAGGCGCCCGTACCACCCCCTCGATCGTCGCCTACATGGACGACGGCGAGACCCTGGTTGGCGCTCCCGCCAAGCGTCAGGCCGTGACCAACCCGCGCAACACGCTGTACGCCGTGAAGCGCCTGATCGGCCGCAAGTTCGAAGAAAAGGCTGTGCAGAAGGACATCGACCTGATGCCCTACACCATTGCACGCGCCGATAACGGCGATGCCTGGGTCGAAGTGCGCGGCAAGAAGATGGCGCCTCCCCAAGTGTCGGCCGACGTGCTGCGCAAGATGAAGAAGACCGCCGAGGACTACCTGGGCGAAGAAGTGACCGAGGCCGTGATCACTGTGCCCGCCTACTTCAACGACAGCCAGCGCCAGGCCACCAAGGACGCCGGCCGCATCGCCGGTCTGGAAGTCAAGCGCATCATCAACGAGCCCACCGCGGCCGCGTTGGCGTTCGGCCTGGACAAGACCGAAAAGGGCGACCGCAAGATCGCTGTCTATGACTTGGGTGGCGGCACGTTCGACGTGTCCATCATTGAAATCGCTGACGTTGACGGTGAAAAGCAGTTTGAAGTGCTGTCGACCAACGGCGACACCTTCCTGGGCGGCGAAGACTTCGACCAGCGCATCATCGACTACATCATCTCCGAGTTCAAGAAAGAACAAGGCGTTGATCTGTCCAAGGACGTGCTGGCGCTGCAACGCCTGAAGGAAGCTGCTGAAAAGGCCAAGATCGAGCTGTCCTCGGCCCAGCAGACCGAAATCAACCTGCCGTACATCACGGCGGATGCCTCGGGTCCCAAGCACTTGAACCTGAAGATCACGCGCGCCAAGCTGGAAGCGCTGGTTGAAGAGCTGATCGAACGCACTATCGAACCCTGCCGCGTCGCCATCAAGGACGCCGGCGTGAAGGTTTCCGACATCGACGACGTGATCCTGGTCGGCGGCATGACCCGCATGCCCAAGGTTCAGGAGAAGGTGAAGGAATTCTTCGGCAAGGATCCGCGCAAGGACGTGAACCCTGACGAAGCCGTCGCCGCTGGCGCCGCCATCCAAGGTTCCGTGCTGTCGGGCGACCGCAAGGACGTGCTGCTGCTGGACGTGACGCCTCTGTCGCTGGGTATCGAAACCCTGGGCGGCGTGATGACGAAGATGATCCAGAAGAACACGACGATCCCGACCCGGTTCTCGCAGACCTTCTCGACCGCTGACGACAACCAGCCGGCCGTGACCATCAAGGTGTTCCAGGGCGAACGCGAAATCGCCGCGGGCAACAAGGCGCTGGGCGAGTTCAACCTTGAAGGGATCCCGCCGTCGCCGCGCGGCATGCCGCAGATCGAAGTCACGTTCGACATCGACGCCAACGGCATCCTGCACGTGTCCGCGAAAGACAAGGGCACCGGCAAGGAAAACAAGATCACCATCAAGGCCAACTCGGGTCTGTCGGAAGACGAGATCCAACGCATGGTCAAGGATGCCGAGGCCAACGCCGAGGAAGATCACCGCGTTGCCGAACTGGCTCAGTCGCGCAACCAGGCCGATGCGCTGGTGCACGCCACCCGCAAGTCGTTGACCGAGTACGGCGACAAGCTCGAAGCTTCCGAAAAGGAAAGCATCGAGGCCGCCATCAAGGACCTGGAAGACACGCTGAAGGAAGGCGACAAGGCCGCGATCGACGCCAAGGTGGAAGCCTTGTCGACCGCGTCGCAGAAGTTGGGCGAAAAGATGTACGCCGACATGCAGGCGCAACAAGCCGCCGGCCAGCAGCAAGCGGCCGATAACGCGAAGCCGGTGGACGACAACGTCGTCGATGCCGACTTCAAGGAAGTCAAGCGCGACCAATAATGGCCGGGCGCTGACCAGCCTCTGCCGCCCGGTAGCCGGAGAAATCCGCCTACCGGGCGTACTCATTCTGTAGCACTGAAAAGACGGCTCTATTCGAGCCCACGGATCATGGCAAAACGCGACTATTACGAAGTTCTGGGCGTAGCAAAAAACGCCTCGGACGACGAACTCAAGAAGGCCTATCGAAAGCTGGCCATGAAGTACCACCCGGACCGCAATCCGGACAGCAAAGAAGCCGAAGAGAAGTTCAAGGAAGCCAAGGAAGCCTACGAGGTCCTGGGCGATGAACAAAAGCGTGCCGCCTATGACCGCTACGGCCATGCGGGCGTGGACCCCAATTCAGCCGGCATGGGCGGGGCGGGGATGGGCGGCGGCTTTGCCGACGCCTTCGGCGACATCTTTGGCGAAATCTTTGGCGGCGCGGGCGGCGGCGGCCGTCGCGGCGGCCCGCAGGTGTATCGCGGCGCCGACCTGAAATACGCGCTGGAAATCACGTTGGAACAGGCTGCCGCCGGTTTCGACACCGAGATCCGCGTGCCTAGCTGGGAAAACTGCGACACCTGCCATGGCTCTGGCGCCAAGGCCGGCACGTCGCCCAAGACCTGCCGCACCTGCGGTGGCTCGGGCGCCGTGCGGATGCAGCAAGGCTTTTTCAGCGTGCAGCAAACCTGCCCCACCTGCCACGGCAACGGCAAGGAAATCACCGACCCGTGCCCGTCGTGCGACGGCGTGGGCCGTATCCGCCGCAACAAGACCTTGCAGGTGAAGATTCCCGCCGGCATCGACGACGGTATGCGCATCCGTTCCAGCGGCAATGGCGAACCAGGCATCAACGGCGGTCCTCCGGGCGACCTGTATGTGGAAATCCACATCAAGCAGCACAAGATTTTCCAGCGTGACGGCGACGATCTGCATTGCGAGCTGACCATTCCGTTCACCACGGCGGCATTGGGCGGCGAATTGCAGGTGCCCACGCTGGGTGGCAAGGCCGAGATCTCGATTCCCGAGGGCACGCAGTCGGGCAAGACTTTCCGCCTGCGCGGCAAGGGAATCCGGGGCGTGCGCGGCAGCTATCCGGGTGATCTGTACTGCCACGTGGTGGTGGAAACGCCGGTGCGCCTGAGCGAAGACCAGAAGAGCATCCTGCGCCAGTTCGAGACGTCGCTGAACGACGGGGGCGATCGCCACTCGCCGCAAAGCAAGTCCTGGACGGATCGGGTGAAGGAATTCTTCAGCTGATCGGGTTGCAGGACACGAAAAAGCCGCGATACGAATCGCGGCTTTTTCTTTTGAGGGCGCGGACGATCGCCCAACGTAAAAAGGCCGCGGCTGG
>NZ_JBLVOL010000002.1:92520-107555 GCF_053543755.1 Achromobacter semiaridum
GGCTGGCTCGCCGCGGCCTTACTGCTGGGTACTTCAACTGCTGGTACTTCAACTGCTGGTACTGCAACTGCTGGTACTTCAACTGCTGGGTACTGCAACTGCTGGGTGCAACTGCTACGTACTTCAACTGCTGGTACTTCAACTGCTGGTACTTCAACTGCTAGGTACGACAACTGCTAAGTACTGCGACTGCTACTGCTACCGCGGTTGCCGCTGTGCCGGAAAAAACCGGTCTCAGGCCATGATGCCGCCCAAGACCGGCCGGGCTACAGCAAGCAGCTCACCGGGTGATCGGCGGGTATTCGAGCTCGCCGAACGTGTAATGGCCGCTGGCCTTGGCTTGCGCCAATTCCTGCTGCACCTGGGCGCGGGACTTCGCGCTGGCCGAGGTGGCGATGACGGGCGGGTATTGCAGTTCACCGAACGTGTATTCGCCGCTGACCTTGGCTTGTTGCAGTTGGGCACGCACTTCGTCCGAGCTCAGGCTGGCGGCCTGGGGCTGGGCGGGCGGGTAGTCCAGTTCGCCGAACGTGTATTGGCCGCTGGCCTTGGCTTGCTGCAATTCGGTCACGACCTGGTCGCGGGTCTTGGCTTGTTCCAGGCCGGCGGCTTGGGCGCCAACGCCAACAAGCGCCAGGGATAGCAACAGGGTGGTGGTTAGGGTTTTCATGATTGAGACCTCCGTGTCATCTTGGATGGGGACCGAATCCGGCGGCCCTCCGTCGTGGTTCGTGTTTTGTTCCCGATGACTGAATTCTGCGCTTGATCCCACTTGGGATAAACCCTTGCTTGTTGAAAACATCTTTCCAAATAACCGAGTAATAAGCGTGATAGCGAAAAATCTCCCCGTTTTTGGCATGGTTTTAGGGGGGGCTGGGCGGTCTAGAGAGACGTCCCTTCCCACTGCGATGGCGGATGACGCAAAAAAAAGCCCCTGCCGTCATCCGGCAGGGGCTGGGGTGTCAATCGCGGGGGCGGGGCTCTCAGGCGCCCGCAGTGCCCGGATCCGTTCAGGTCAGGGCGCGGCTTTCTTCTTGAAATCCCCGGCGACGGCGGTGCTGAAGCCGTCGGGACGCAGGTACTTGCGCAGCGCGGCGTTGACCGCATCAGGCGTCAGGGCCGAGATCTTTTTGTCCATCTCGGCTGACCATTCAAACGTGCGACCCCGTTGCAGGTAGTCCAGCCAGGTGCTGGCCAGGATGTCGTCCTGCGCCCGCGCCAGGTTGCGGTAGTTCAGCAGCGCGTTGATGCCATCGGTGATTTCCTTGTCGGAAAAGCCGTCTTTCAGCACGCGAGCCAGTTCCTCGTTGATGGCCTTTTCCAGGCGTTCACGATTCTGCGGCGCGTAGATCGCGTACATGGTCCAGCTGGCGCTGGGTTCAAACGACGACACCGACAACGAACTGCGCACGTTGTACGACAGCCCTTCGGTCTCGCGCACGCGATTCCACAAGCGTGACGTTTCCGACGCACCGAACAGGTAGTTGCCCAGGTACAGCGCCGCGTAGTCGGCATCGGTGTCTTGCAGCTTGAGCGGCATGCGCGACAGGTAGAACGCGTTGGCCTTGTCAGGCGTGTCGATATCGAACTGCTTGGCGGGGATGTCGCGGTACGGATTGGGCACGCGCGTGTAGGCGGGCGCCTTCTTCCAGCCGGCAAGCCCCGTCTTGATGGCCTTTTCGACCGCATCCGGTTCAAAGTCGCCGACGGCGGAATACTCGATCTTGCCCGCGCCGTAGAACTTGGCGTGGAACTTGGCAAGCGCATCGCGGTTCAGGCCGCGCGCGCTGGCCAGTGACTCTTCGAACGTGGGCACGTAGCGCAGGTCATCCACGGGCCACGGGTTGTCCTGGCGGGCCAAGGTGCGTCCGGCCAGGGCCGACGGTTCGGTCATGGCGTTTTGAATCGACGTTTCCAGCTGGCGCTGGTATTCGTCCAACTGTTCTTTCGGGAAGTTGGCGTTGCGCACGATATCCAGCGCCAGGGCGGTGAGCTCGGGCAGGTTTTCACCCTTGGTCGACATGGCGACCTTCAGCGTGGTGCCGCCGCCGCTGAAACCGAGTTCAGCCTGGAGCTTGTCCAGCCGATCCTGAATGTCCTGGCGCGACAGCTTGGCCGTGCCGCGAATCAGCAGGTCGGCCACCGCGCTGGCGTTCACGCGTTGGCCGCGCAGGTCTTTCTCGTTGCCGAACTGAATCAGCATCTGCGCCTGTACGCGGTTGCCGCGCGTGGCCTTGGGCAACAGCGCCAGTTGAACCGGCCCGTTGGGAAGGTCCAGCTTCTTCCTTTGCGTCAGCTTGTCGATGTTTTCCGGCGTGGGATCGAATGCCGAAGCGGCCTTGAAGTCCGGATCGCCCTTGTAATCCTTGAACACGGCGGTCAAATCCACGCGTTGCGTCTGCGGTGCGCGCAGCGGCTTTTCCGTGGGGATGTAGCGGCCTTCGATGCGATTGCTTTGCAGCAGATACGTGGTGGCCGCCTGCTGGACTTCAGCCAGCGTGGCCTTGCGGGCGCGGTCGCGCTGCAAGAAGAACAAGCGCCAGTCGCCGGCCGCAATGGCTTCGGACAACGCCACGCCAACTTGCTCGGGATCGCTGTAGGTTTGTTCCCATGCGGTCAGCCACTTGCTGCGGGCGCGGTCCAGTTCTTGCTGAGTGAACGGCTTTTTACCCAAGGATTCCAGCGTGCCGGTCAGCGTCTTCATGGCGGCGTCCAGGTCTTTGCCGGGCGGCAGTTGCGCGCCGAACATCGCCAGGCCCGGATCGCGGTTTTCCATGGTGAAGCCGAATACGCCAGAAGCCATCTTCGTGGCGACCAGCGCGTGGTACAGACGGCCCGACGGCGTGTCGGCAAGGATCACGGTGGCCAGGTCCAGCGGCACGAAGTCGGGGCTGCCGGCGGCGGGGATGTGGTACATCGCGGCGACCAGCGGCGTGCCGCCCGTGCGGCGCAGCGTAACGGACCGTTCGCCGTCCTGCACGGGTTCCACGGTGTATTCCGGCGGCAGCTTGCGCTCGGGCTTAGGTAGCTTGCCCAGCGTTTGCTCGATGTCAGCCAGGGTGGCTTGCGGATCGAACTTGCCGGCCACGATCAGCACGGCGTTATCGGGCTGGTAGTACTCGTGATAGAAGGCGCGCAGCTGGCCGATGTCCACGTTTTCAACGTCGGAGCGGGCGCCGATGGTGTTCTTGCCGTAGCTGTGCCACTGGTAGGCGGCGGCCTGCATCTTTTGCATCAGGATGCGTGACGGGCTGTTTTCGCCGCTTTCCATTTCGTTGCGGACGACGGTCATTTCCGAATCCAGGTCTTCCTTGGCGATCAAGGAATTGACCATGGCGTCGGCCTGCCAGCCCAGATACCACTTCAGGGTGTCGGGGTTGGCGGCAAAACTGGCGAAGTAGTTGGTGCGGTCGCTGGAGGTGGACCCGTTGGCTTGCAGGCCGCGGCGCGAAAATTCGCCCATGGCGTTGCGGGTGGTGGACGTGCCCTTGAACAGCATGTGTTCAAGCAGGTGCGCCATGCCGGTCTGGCCGTAGTTCTCGTTGCGAGAGCCGACTAGGTAGGTCATGTTGACCGTTGTTGAGGGTTTGGATTCGTCGGGTACCAGCAGCACCCGAAGGCCATTGGCCAAGCGATATTCGGTGATGCCTTCAACCGAGGCGGCCTCCGATACGCCGGCCGGAAGATTGGCGGCGCCGGCCTGAAAGGCCAGGAAGGAGGAGAACAGCAGCGCACCCAACGGGCGCGGCAGCTTCGACAGGGACAGGCGCATGGCAGACAATTCCTTTGGCATGGCAGAATCCGTTGGAGTGTATACGTTGGCGATGGTTCAGGGGCTGCGGACCTGGGCGCAAGATAAGGAAGTGCAGCATGTCGTTATCTCTTGAAGTAGAAACACCGCGCCTGGTGCTGCGGCAATGGCGCGCGGATGACCGCAAGCCCTTCGCGGCCATGAATGCGGACCCTCGCGTAACGGAATTCCTGATCCCGCTTTCCACCGAGGAAAGCGATGCGCTGGCCCAGCGGCTGGCCGCGGGCATCGACGAGCACGGCTGGGGTCTATGGGCGGTGGAGGCGCCCGGCGTGGCGCCGTTCATCGGCTTTGTCGGCATCAAGCCGTTGCCCGCCATGCTTCCATTTGCGCCGGGCGTGGAAGTGGGCTGGCGTCTGGCGCAGCCATTCTGGGGGCGCGGCTATGCCAGCGAAGCGGCCCAGGCAGCGCTGCGCGTGGGTTTCGAACAGGTCAATCTTTCCGACATCGTGGCGTTCACCGCCGTGGGCAACCAACGCTCGCGCGCGGTAATGAGGCGTCTGGGCATGCAGGCCGAGCCCGGCACGTTTGATCATCCCGCCTTGCCCGAGGGGCACAGGCTGCGCCAGCACGTGCTGTATCGCATGCGCCGCGAGCAATGGCTGCGGCAGAATAACGGTGACGCAGAGATAGGCGGCGTGCCGGTTGCAGCCGCATAATTGGCTGAAAGCCGCGTCGTCACAGGGTGCTGCACCGCAATACCGTTCGTGCACAAGGCAAATTTGAGCTTGCCCCGCTTGCGGGTGTAAGCTTTTCAACACGTAGTAGCTGTTGCCGACGGGATGCGCGACAGCCGTCTACCCGGCTTCCCGTCCAACGCCAGACGCCGCTGCTAGCGCGGCGCCGGTGCTTGTCGTTCGCGCCTTCGCTGCCGGCATCCTGCCGGCGCATTTTTCGGAGGAACGACCCATGCTGACCGAAATCGTCACGCGTGCCTTGTCCCAATTGACCGGTAGCGCCCTGAACGGCGACGGCATCAAAGGACAGTTTCAGTACGCCTATGCCAGTGATGACGGCCAATTCGTGGCCATACTGACCCATGATATGACCACCTATGTGGTGGACCTGAACTCCCAACGTTATTTTGCCGAGTGCGGTGGTTCGCCCCGTGGGTTTGCCGGGCACGTGCTGGAGATGGAGGGCGCGGCCGCGCGCAGCCACCCCTGGCCGGCCGCGAACGATCTTTTTGACCTGGACATGGACGGGGACGACCTGTCCTGGCGCCAATGTCCTGGCCTGCGGCATGCGTCCGCCAACAGCCGATCAGTGGAGAGCCGCGCCGCCTAAGAGTGGCCAGAAGCGGCAACACCTCATTGAACCGGCGGATTCGCCGGTCTTTTTTTTTGTGCGGACGCTTTCTGGCGGTGCTAGCGCGGCGGTTAGTGACAGTACAATTTCGCGCCATGAACTCGCCCGCCGACATCCACGTTCCCCCAGGCGCCACCCTGGTTGATTGCACGCATGCCCGCCATGCGCACCAGATACTGGCCATCTTCAACGACGCCATCGTCAATTCGACGGCGTTGTATGACTACAAGCCGCGTCCCTCCGAGGCCATGCAAGGCTGGTTCCAGGCCAAGCAGCAGGGCGGCTTTCCGGTGGTGGGCTTCGAAAACGAGGCCGGTGAATTAATGGCCTTCGCCAGCTACGGCACATTTCGCGCGTGGCCCGCGTTCAAGTATTCGGTTGAACATTCCGTCTATGTGGACGCGCGTTTTCGCGGCAAGGGGCTGGGCGAAGCGATGATGCGGGTGTTGATTGAACGTGCGCGCGCCAATCAGGTGCATGTACTGGTCGGCGGAATCGATGCCTCGAATGAAGGCAGCATCCACCTGCACGAAAAGCTGGGCTTCACGCATTCCGGCACGATCCGCCAGGCCGGATTCAAGTTCGGCCGCTGGCTGGACTTGGCGTTTTATCAGCTGACGCTGGATACGCCCCAGCAGCCGGTCGACGGCTGAAGCCCGCACAGGCCTGGCGCCAGGCTTTACCGCAAGCCCCTACTTGGACAGCACCCGCATGGCCTGTTCCAGGCCGGCGACGGTGACCGGGTACATGCGGTCCTGCATGATGTCGCGCATCAGCGCGATGGACTGTCGATACTGCCACGATGCCGTGGGCTCGGGGTTCAGCCACACCGACTTGGGCCACGCATCCAGCAGCCGCCGCATCCACTGGGCGCCCGGTTCCTTGTTGTAGTGCTCGACAGAGCCGCCTGGTTGCAGGATTTCGTACGGGCTCATGGTGGCGTCGCCCACGATGATCAGGCGCCAATCCGGGTTGTATTTGCGCAGCACGTCCCAGGTGTCGAAGCGTTCGTTCTGGCGGCGGCGGTTGCTTTGCCACAGGCTTTCGTACGGGCAGTTGTGGAAGTAATAGACTTCCAGATTGCGAAATTCGCTACGTGCCGCGGAAAACAATTCCTCGACGCGGCCGATGTGGTCGTCCATGCTGCCGCCCACGTCCAGCAACATCAGCACCTTCACGGTGTTGTGGCGTTCGGGCACCATGCGCAGGTCCAGGTGGCCGGCGTTGCGCGCGGTGCTGGCGATGGTGTCGTCCAGGTCCAATTCCATTTCGGCGCCTTGGCGAGCGAAGCGGCGCAGGCGCCGTAGCGCCACCTTGAAGTTGCGCGTGCCCAGTTCGACCTGATCGTCGTAGTCTTTGAACTGGCGCATGTCCCAGACCTTGACGGCCGAGCGGTTGCCCGCCGACGCGCCGCCCACGCGAATGCCCTCGGGGTGGTAGCCGCCGTTGCCGAACGGCGACGTTCCGCCGGTGCCGATCCATTTGCTGCCGCCCGCGTGGCGCTCTTTCTGCTCTTGCATGCGTTCCTTGAAAAGCTCCATCAGCTTGTCCCAGCCGTGCTTTTCGATCGCGGCTTTTTCTTCGGGCGTCAGGTTCTTTTCAAACTGCTTGATCAGCCAGTCCAGCGGGATTTCCTTGCCCGGTGGCAGCGCGGCTTCGATGCCCTTGTAATAGGCGCCGAAGGCCTTGTCGTAGCGGTCGTAAAGCGATTCGTCCTTGACCAGCGTGGCGCGCGCCAGGAAGTAGAACTCGTCCAGCGTGGGCGCCATCAGATCGTGGCGCAGGGCGTCCACCAGGGTCAGGTATTCCTTGACCGAGACGGGCAGCTTGTGCGCCCGCAGGTGATAGAAGAAGTCGATCAGCATAGGGTGGCCGCCGGTGGCTGCAAGATCAGCGGCGCTGGCCGCCGCGGGTCATGGCCGCCAGGCGTTCCAGCAGGTG
The DNA here is from genome assembly GCF_053543755.1 of Achromobacter semiaridum. Taxonomy (NCBI): domain Bacteria; kingdom Pseudomonadati; phylum Pseudomonadota; class Betaproteobacteria; order Burkholderiales; family Alcaligenaceae; genus Achromobacter; species Achromobacter semiaridum. Next base: position 99,581 of record NZ_JBLVOL010000002.1, read on the forward strand.
CACGTCTTGCTCGTTCTTCAGAAGCGCGCCGGCCATCAGCGGCACGGCGGTTGCTGTGTGGGCGTCAATCTCGGCCGCCGTGGCGCTTTCTGCCAGCAGCAGGCGCAGCCAATCCAGCAGTTCCGATGTAGACGGCTTTTTCTTCAGGCCGGGCGCGTCGCGCAGCGCAAAGAAGGTGTCCAGCGCCGCGCGCAGCACGTCTTGCTTCAGGTGCGGATAGTGCACGGCCACGATGTCGCGCATGGTGTCGCGGTCGGGGAAGCGGATGTAGTGAAAGAAGCAGCGGCGCAGGAACGCGTCGGGCAGGTCTTTTTCGTTGTTGGACGTGATGATGACCAGCGGGCGATGGCGCGCGGAAATGGTCTCGCGCGTTTCGTACACATGGAATTCCATGCGGTCCAGTTCGCGCAGCAGGTCGTTGGGAAATTCGATGTCGGCCTTATCGATCTCGTCGATCAGCAGCACCACCGGCTCATCCGCCTGGAAGGCTTGCCACAAGGTGCCTTGCACGATGTAGTTGCGGATATCGCGGACTTTTTCGTCGCCCAGCTGGGAGTCGCGCAGGCGCGAGACGGCGTCGTATTCGTACAGGCCCTGATGCGCCTTGGTGGTGGATTTGATGTGCCATTGCAGCAGCGGCCGCCCCAGCGCGCGCGCCACTTCTTCGGCCAGCATGGTCTTGCCGGTGCCGGGCTCGCCTTTGATCAGCAGCGGGCGCTGCAAGGTCAGGGCGGCGTTGACGGCCAGTTTCAGGTCGTCGGTGGCGACGTAGCTGTCGGTCCCGTTGAAGCGGGCAGGCGAGGCGGAGTGTGCGGACTGGGCTGCGGACATTGGCTTATGGCTTCCGAGGATTGACGGTGATCAATACCCATCGCAAGGTATTAATCCTGAGCAATTATCGTACAATCAGGCGGTTTTGCAGTTGGGTTCGACCCGCAACGTGTTTGCAGGGGGCCGACGTGTGAGCAGGCCCTAGTCCTTAAGCCATACCAAGAAGAGCCATTCCAATGAAGTTGCGAACCTCTCTGAAGTGCACGGTTTCCGTGTTGGCCGCGATGGCGTCCTGTGCGATCGCCGGCCAGGCTGTTGCTGCTGACGCAGCGCCTGTCGGTAATATCCAAAATGCCCGCGACAAGGTCTCCATGTGCATCGGGTGCCACGGCATCGAAGGCTACAAGGCGACGTTCCCCGAGCTTTATCACGTGCCGATGATTGCTGGCCAAAACGCCAAGTACATCGAAACCGCCCTGAACGAGTACAAGAAAGGCGCGCGCAGCCATCCTACGATGGACGCCATTGCCGGCAGCCTGTCCGACCAGGACATCGCCGACCTGGCCGCGTACTACTCGAATCTGAAATAAGGGGCAAACAATGAATCGCACGATGCTTGCCCTTCTGGGCGCAACTTTCGCCATGGCGGGCGCCTCCGTCCAGGCGCAGGACCTGGCGGCCGGCAAGGCCGTCTTCGATAAATTCAATTGCGCGTCGTGCCACGGCGCCGACGCCAAGACCGCGGTGGACCCGGCCTACCCCACGCTGGCCGGCCAGCATGCCGACTACTTGTCGCATGCGCTGAAGGCTTACAAGCGCGGTGCCTCGGGCAGCGCTGCCACCGCCAACGTGCGCAAGAACCCCATCATGGGCGCCTTTGCCACGCAGCTGTCCGACCAGGATATTTCCAACGTGTCGGCATGGCTGGCGTCCCTGCCCAGCGACCTGGGCGTACGCAAATAAGCCATAACGCTTGCGCGTTGCACGCTAAATAAGCGTCAAAGGCTGGCGCGGCGCCGGATCAGATCGATGTAGGTGTCGCTGTCCAGCGGCGTGCCCAGGCGCTGCGCTTCCCATACGACTTGCCCCAGGCATTCCATGATTTCATGGGCCGCATGGTGCGCGTCCGAGCGGGCGGTCAACTGCTGGTAAGCCAGACGGATGCCGGGCGGATGGTCGATGGACAACTGCTCGGCGATGGCCAGGTGCATGGACAGGTGCAGGAAGGGGTTGGTGCGCCCCTTTTCCACCTCGTATTCCATGGTCATGGCCTCGGGGCTTTCAAGGTCGCCGTGGTATTCGGGATGCTCGATGATCCAGTCCAGCGCGATGGCCTCGAGCGGGGTCAGCACCTCGTTGGCGCGGTGCTTGCGCCAGGTGTCGATAAAGAATTCGCGAACTTGGTCGCGTGAGGGATTGAACATCGGTGGGGACGGAATGCGGTCTATGGACGCATTATTTTACCGCGCGCCCGATGGCCGCCGGTTGCCCGGCACCCTTTGCGATATAGAATTGGTTGCTATCCGCCATCCGGTGTGCGGTCAGACAGGGGCTTTTCCCCTGCGGAATCGGACGCTTTTCGATGCGGCGCGTGCAGAAAAACCACCCGGAGCAAATGGAGCATTCATGTCCTACCAACATATCAAGGTTCCCGCTGGCGGCCAGAAAATCACGGTCAACGCTGATTTCTCGCTGAATGTGCCTGAACAGCCCATCGTTCCCTTCATTGAAGGCGACGGCACGGGCGCCGACATCACCCCGGTGATGATCAAGGTTGTCGATGCCGCGGTGCAAAAAGCCTACGGCGGCAAGCGCAAGATCCATTGGATGGAAGTCTATGCCGGCGAGAAGGCCACCAAGGTCTACGGCCCGGACGTCTGGCTGCCCGATGAAACCCTGGAAGTCGTCAAAGACTACGTGGTGTCCATCAAGGGCCCGCTGACCACCCCCGTGGGCGGCGGCATCCGTTCGCTGAACGTGGCGCTGCGCCAGCAACTGGACCTGTACGTCTGCCTGCGTCCGGTGGCGTACTTCAAGGGCGTGCCCTCGCCGGTGCGTGAACCCGAAAAGACCAACATGGTGATCTTCCGCGAGAACTCGGAAGACATCTATGCGGGCATCGAATACATGGCCGAAAGCGAACAGGCCAAGGAATTGATCCAGTTCCTGCAAACCAAGCTGGGCGTCAAGAAGATCCGCTTTCCGAACACCTCGTCCATCGGCATCAAGCCCGTGTCGCGCGAAGGCACCGAGCGCCTGGTGCGCAAGGCTGCGCAGTACGTCATCGACAACGACCGCACGTCGCTGACGCTGGTGCACAAGGGCAACATCATGAAGTTCACGGAAGGGGGCTTCCGGGACTGGGGCTACGAGCTGCTGCAGAAGGAATTTGGCGCGCAGCTGATCGATGGCGGCCCGTGGTGCAAGTTCAAGAACCCGAAGACGGGCCGTGAGATCATCGTCAAGGACGTGATTGCCGACGCCTTCCTGCAACAGATCCTGTTGCGTCCGGCCGAATACGACGTGATCGCCACGCTGAACCTCAACGGCGACTACATCTCGGATGCGCTGGCCGCGCAGGTGGGCGGCATCGGCATCGCCCCGGGCGCCAACCTGTCCGATTCGGTTGCCATGTTCGAAGCCACCCACGGCACGGCGCCCAAGTACGCCGGCAAGGATTACGTGAACCCCGGTTCCGAAATCCTGTCTGCTGAAATGATGCTGCGCCACATGGGCTGGACCGAAGCCGCCGACCTGATCATCTCCAGCATGGAAAAGTCCATCCTGTCCAAGAAGGTCACGTATGACTTCGCGCGCCTGCTGGAAGGGGCGACGCAGGTGTCGTGCTCGGGCTTTGGCCAGGTCATGATCGAAAACATGTAAACCCGCGGTTCGTATCAAGATGGTCCGCTGAACCCGCCCGCCGTCATGGCGGGCGGGTTTTGTCTAACGTATCCGCATGAAGCGCGCTGGCGCTTACGCTGTTCTTTCCAGGCTGATCGCTGTGCCCCGACTGTATGTATCCCTAGCCACCTGGCTTGTATTGCTGGTTCCCGCGCTGGCGCTGACCAGCCCGGTGGGCGGCCCCGCCGTCCTTTATCTCAGCGCGCTGATTGCGCTGACCGCGTTGGCGGTGAACGCCGTCAAGCGCTACGAACCGATGGACTTCCGAGCCTTGTGGCCCATGTCGCTGGTGCTGCTGCTGCCACTGGCCTGTATGTTCATCACGTCGACGGTGCGTGGCGTGTGGAGTAATTCCGAACTTGAAAAGCTGTTGCGCTTCGCCTTGGCGCTGCCGGTGCTGTGGCTGCTGCTGCGCGCGCCGCGTCCGTGGTTGAAGGCAGTGCAATGGAGCGTGCTGGTGGGCGCCTTCGCCGGGGCCATGCTGCTGATCGTCACGATGGAGACGGTGGGCCGCAACGGCATGGTCGACGTCGGCGGCCGCTATAACGCGGTGGCGTTCGCCAACCTGACATTGCTGCTGGGCGGCATGACGTTATTGTCGATGGGCTTTGGCGCCTGTACGCGCTGGCCGCGCATCGAAATGGCGGTGAAGCTGGCGGTGGTGGCTCTGACCGTCTACGCCACCTGGCAGTCTGAGACGCGCAGCAGCTGGATGTTGCTGCCGATTCTGGCGCTGGTATTCCTGCTGGGCCTGCGCAACTGGAGCCGTCGTCACAAGGTGTATTGCGCGCTGGCGCTGTGCGTGGCGCTGGCCGCCAGCGCCGCCGCCATCTGGACGTTCAGCAGCCGCATGCACGAGATCACGTCCGACGTGCAGGGCTTTGCCACGTCGTCCAACCGCGATACCTCGTTTGGCATCCGCTTGCAGCTGTGGCATGCGTCGCTGCTGATGTTTCAGAAAAGCCCCATCGTGGGCGTGGGCCCCAGCATGTTCCGGGAAGAGCTGCGGCACTTGCAGACGCAGGGCATCGTGACGCAAGAGGTCGTTGAAGGCTTCGGTGAGCCGCACAACGACATGCTGGGCGCGTTGTCCGGTTATGGCTTGCTGGGCTTGATGACGATTCTGACCCTGTATCTGGTGCCGGCCGCCGTCTTCTTCCGGCGCATGGCCAGCGACGATCGCGTGATACGGGTGGGGGCGCAGTTGGGCTTGTTGTTCTGCCTGGGTTACTGCGCGTTCAGCCTGACGGAGATGATGTTCCGCAACATGCGCAGCGTGCCCAATTACTCCTTGATCGTGGTCACGCTGATTGCACTGACGGCGCCGCGGCCGGCCAAGCAGGCAGTGCCCTCGCAGCCGGTGACCCCGCAGCCCTGACCTCACATTCCTGGCGGCCGGGCCTCCAGCCGCCGGGCTTGCACCAAACCAACGCAAGGCGTCCCGCGTCTTGCGTTTTTTTTACGCCCGCCTCTTGCGCTAGATCAACAAGCCCGTGCGCGCCTGCTGAAAACCCGGCGTCTTCTCCGTATCCTGACCTATCGCAATACATAAACAGTCACATTTTGCCGTCTATCGTTTCAGACGCGCGGGTGGCATGACAGGCACTACAAGGAAATCCGGTGAAGAGCACCAGTCTGCGCAGAGAGTTGTTGTGGTTCGTTTTCGCGATAGGCGCGGCCGTGCTGGCGCTGGGCGCCTGGGATGCGTGGCAGCGCCGAGGTGAAATGGTCGAAGACCGCAAGACGGAACTGCGGCACGTGCTGGATCTGTCCGCCGGCATTTTGCGCAACGGCAAGCAAAGCGTCAGCGAAGGCATGCCGCTGGCCGAGGCCAAGCGCAACGTGGCCAGGCGCCTGTCGCAGCTGCGCTATGGCGCCGACGGCTATGTGGGCGCTTTTGGCGATGACTACGCCTTGCTGGTGCACCCTGACCCGAAATTGGTGGGCGCCAACGTGCGCGACATCAAGGACGTGGACGGCCTGCCCATCTTTCAGCGGCTGTATGCCGGCGGCAAGGCAGGCGGCGGCTATGTGCACTACCGCTTTCCACGGCCCGGCGCGGACGAAGCGCTGCCGAAGATCAGTTATGCGACTTACGACGCGGAATGGGGCTGGCTGATCTTCACGGGCCTATACGTGGACGATGTGGACGCGGCGTTCTACCAGACGCTTTGGCGTCAGGGCGCGGTCACCATCGGCCTGCTGGCATTGCTGCTGTTGGCGGCGCTGCGTTTTTTCCACACCCATGTGATCCGCCCCTTGGACGAAGCCGTGGCGCTGTGCGAACGCGTGGCCAACGGCGATCTGGCGGGCGAGGTGTCCCGCAACCATCGTGGCGAAATCGGGCAGCTGTTCGTAGCCATGGGGCGCATGCAGACACGGTTGGAAGTGGCCTTGCGCAGCATCGTGCAATCCACCGGGTCCATCGCGGCGGCCTCGCGCCAGATCGCGGCGGGCAGCCTGGACCTGTCGGACCGCACCGAAAAGCAGGCGGCCGCGCTGGAACAGACGGCGGCCAGCGTTGAAGAGATCACCGCCACCGCCCGGCAAAGCGCGGAACACGTGCGCGAAGTCAGCGCGCTGGCGGCGCAGTCGGCAAAGCTGGCGCGCCAGGGCAGCGAAGAAACGCAGCACGCCATCGACGCCATGCGCGAGATCTCGCACAGCTCGCAACGCATCGGCGAGATCATCAGCGTGATTGACGGCATTGCGTTCCAGACCAACATCCTGGCCCTGAACGCGGCGGTGGAAGCCGCGCGCGCGGGCGAGCAGGGCCGTGGGTTTGCAGTAGTGGCGGGTGAAGTGCGGGCCTTGGCGCAGCGTTCGGCCACGGCCGCCAAAGAGATCAAGGACCTGATCGAAGCGTCGTCCGATTCGGTGGCGCGCGGCAGCGAACGCGTGGGGCAGGCCAGCGCCACGATGGGCAGCGTGCTGGAATCGGCGGCCAACAGCGCGCCGCTGATGGGGGAAATCGCCACGGCGTCCGCCGAACAAAGCACGGGCATCGAACAGATCAACCAGGCCGTCACGCACCTGGACAGCGTTACGCAGCAGAACGCGGCGCTGGTCGAAGAGTTTGCCGCGTCGGCCTCGACCCTGCACGATCAGGCCGACGGCCTGGCGCGCGCCGTGTCGGTATTCAAGCTGTCTGCAAGCGGCTTGGCAGCGCCTGCATTGCGCCCAGTGCTCGTTGCAGCCGCGGCGTAAGTTCACGGCTGGCGGGCATCATGGGCATGCGCAGTTCGTCCGCGATCAGCCCTTGCATGGCCAGCGCCCGCTTGATGGGCGCGGGATTTGGTTCGGCGAACAGCAACCGGATCAAGCCGCGCAGCGGTTCGAATAACGTCCGGGCGGCGTCGGCCTGACCCGCGCGCGCCAGGCGCATGATTTCAACGTGGCGTTCGGGAAACAGATGCGCGGCGGCCGGAATCGCGCCGTGCCCGCCGGCCAGCCAGTGGTCCGGCAAGGACAAGTCGTCGCCACACAGCGCATCCAGTTTGCCGCGCGCATTCAGCGCGGCAAGCACGGGCGCGTCGCATTCCTTCACCGCCGAAAAATTGGGTAGGGACGCCAGTGTTTCCATGGTTTCCACCGTCATCGTCACCCCGGTCCGCTTCGGGATGTTGTACAGGATGATGGGGCGGTCGGTGGCCCAGGCAATCTGCCGGTAATGCCACTGGATGCCCGCCTGCGACGGGCCCAGGTAGTAAGGGGGCGGCACCAGAAAGCCTGCCGGCCGCAGCTTGTCCAGGCGCCGGATGGCCGTGGCCACGCCGCGCGTGTCCACGCCGCCCGCGCCCAACACCAGCGGCAACGCGTTGGGGTCGCTGTTGATCGCCTGCGCCATGTCGATCTTCTCGGACAGGCTCAGCAAATTGCCTTCGCCGGTGGACCCGAACAACACCAGACCGGCGATGCCCGCATTGCGGTAATAGCGGGCCAGCGCCTGGGCCGCGTCCACGTCTACATAGCCGCCACGCAGCGGCGTGATCATCGGCAGCCAGATGCCTTCAAAGCGGGGGGTGACGGGCATGTCCATGGTTATTGCCCCGTCAGGGTGGCGGCCGCGCGCACCGCGCCGAACTCGGCCTGCGGCAGCCCGCGCATGACGGCTTGCATCATGTCATCCAGCTGGTCCCGCGCGCATTGCAGTTGCAGCGTGCTTTGCGCGCGGGCGTGGTCCACCGACAGCAGATAGATGCCGATGCGCGTGCCCAGTGCCCGATGCAGCGCCAGGCGCACGTTCAAGGCGTCCAGCGTATCGATCCTGACCGTCAGCGCCACCTGTTCGTTGCGCGCC
>NZ_JBLVOL010000002.1:107575-110982 GCF_053543755.1 Achromobacter semiaridum
GAAAGGGGGCAAGCAAGGCGGGGCCAGAAGAATTGGGTTGGGCGATCATGGCGGGGGCGGGGCGGAGGCCGCTGCTTGCGGCGATCCGCGTATCGGTTGGTTGATGACGATTCCACTATAGGAAGCGCGCCGTAAACCCCGCCGATAAAAGCGGGCGCGGCGCGTAAAAATCGCGTCAACGCCCGGGCGGATCAAAAGGTTTTGGTCAACGACAGCACGCCTGTCGCGCGGCCCATGTCGCGACCGCGCGTGTTGGTGTAGACGGCGCGATCCGCGTTGGTGTCCAGGTAGGCCAGCGATACCGACAGGCCTTGTCCAAAGTCCTTGGTCAGCCCCAGCTTCCAGTCGGTATACGACCCCTTGTCCACGTTCTTCACCATCTGGCGGCCGGCATGGGCGTTCAGGGTCAGGCCCCACACTCCGGTGTCGACGTTGGCGCTCAGGTCGAAGTACTGGCTGTATTTGCTGTCGGCAAAGCCGAACAGGTTGGTCATGGCAATGGAATACTTGAACATGACCGGGCCATAGCCGATGCCGGCGTAGAGTTCGGTGGTGTCGGGGCTGGTGTAGCCGGACGGGAAATCGCCCGGGTAGTAGTACTGCAAGACACCCAGGTCCACGGGCACGCCGTCGGCCACATTGCCCTTGTAGCCGCCGTAGAAATCCATTTCCACGGGGGCGGAAACGTCGGGGTTGCTGTCGCCGAGCCAACTGATGCTGGAATTCCAGTTGCCCAGATAAAAGCCGCTGCGGTGGGCAAGGTCGAAGCCGCCTTGCACGGCGGGTTTGTTGTCCGACTGCATCAGGCCGCGATAGCGGTATTGGCTGGTCAGGCTGAGGTTTGCGGACAAAGTGAAGTCGGGGGCGGCGGCGGCGACCGGGGCGTCATTAGCTTGCGCGGTGGCGGCCAGCGTCAGCAGCGCCAGCGCGGCCAAGGAATTGCGGGACATGGAATGCTCCTGCTGTTGAACGGATCGCAACAATAGGAGGATCGGCATAAAGCGCGAGACAAGACACGGGCGGCACGCGTAAAGATCGCGTCAATGTGGATCACAGGCACGTTGATTACATCCACGTTGATTACATCCACGTTTACTACATCCACGTTTACTACATCCCGGTCACCGCGATCCGTTGCTCCGCTCAGCCCGCGAAGCGGTACCCCACGCCGATCTCCGTCAGCAGGAACACGGGCTGTGCCGGGTCGGCTTCGAGCTTCTGCCGCAGATGCCCCATGTAGATGCGCAGGTAGTGGTTGCTTTCGATATGCGACGGCCCCCACACTTCACGCAGCAGTTCACGATGTGTCATGACCTTGCCCCGGTGCGCCAGCAGGGCGGCAAGCAGCCGGTATTCCATGGCGGTCAGGTGCACGTGCTGGCCGCCGCGATCGACGACACGCCGCGAGAAGTCAACGCGCACGTCGCCAAAGCTGATCTCGGCGGCGCTGGCCGCGCCCGCCCGCGCATGGCGGCGCAACAGCACGCGCAGCCGCGCCAGCAGTTCGCTGACGCCGAAAGGCTTGGTCAGGTAGTCGTCGGCGCCCGCGTCCAGCGCCGCCACCTTGTCCGGCTCGGCGCTGCGGGCCGACAAGACCAGCACCGGCACCTGCGTCCAGCCGCGCAATTCGCGGATCAACGTCATGCCGTCTTCGTCGGGCAGCCCCAGGTCCAGCACGATGGCGTCGGGCTGGCGGGTGCCGGCTTCGATCAGGCCGCGCTTGACCGTGTCGGCCTCGTGCACGGCGCAACCCTCGCTTTCCAGGGCCTGGCGCACGAAACGCCGGATGTTGGCGTCGTCTTCAATGATGAGGACGGTAGGCTGGTAGTCGAACATGCAAAGGCGCTTTCAAAGGGATTCGGGTTGGACGTCGGGCGGCGTGCCCAGCGGCAGGCTGAAGACAAACTGCGCGCCATGGGCCTGGCCCGGCGTGTGTTCCACCCAGATGCGGCCGTGGTGGGCCAGGATGATGGCTTCGCATACCGCCAGGCCCAGGCCCACGCCGGGGGTAGCGGATTCGCGGTCGCCGCGCGTGAATTTTTCGAAGATGCGGCGTTCGGCCCCGGGGGCAACGCCGGAGCCGTTGTCACACACGGCCACGCGCAGCGTGCCATCGTGCACGGCGGCGTGGATGTGCACGCTGCTGCCGGGCGGCGTGTACTTGGCCGCGTTTTCAAGCAGGTTGCACAGCACGCGCTCGATCAGCACGCCATCGCATTCCACCAGCGGCAGGTCGGACAGCCGCGCGACGGTGACGCGGTGCGCGGCAAGCGGTTCGCGCATGGCGGCCAGCGACGCGCCCACCAGTTCTTCAATGGACTGCCATTCCAGGCGCAGCGGCGTGTCGTGGCTTTGCAGCCGCGCCATGTCCAGCAGATTGACCACCAGCGCATGCATGCGCTGCGCCTGGTCGCGCATGGCGCGAATGGTGTCCTGCACATCGTCCGGCAGCGTGCCCGGCCGGCGCGTCAGCGTGTCGGTCATGCCGACCAGGCTGGTCAGCGGGGTGCGCAGGTCATGCGACACCGCCGCCAGCAGCGAATTGCGCAGCCGTTCGGATTCCATGCTGACCAGCGCCTGCTGCGCGACTTCGACATAGTGCAGCCGTTCCAGCGCAATGGCGATCAGCGTGGCGTAGGCCTCGATCTGGCGGCGCGCGTCGGGATGCGTGAACAGGCTGCGGCGCGGCGCGGCCAGTGCCAGCACGCCGCGCGTGCGCATCGGCGCCTTCAAGGGCAGGTACAGCAGCTCGCTGTTGGACAGCGTGGCGGTGCCCGCCCCGGCGGGTTGGCCATGGTCGTACACCCATTGGGCCAACGCCGATTCCAGCGCCGGCATGTCGGCGGCGGCGGGCGAGGCCAGTTTCAGGCGGTCGTCCAGGCCCAGGATATACAGCGCGCAGCGCGAGCCGAACGTTGCGTGCACGAATGCGCCGGCCAGCGCCACGATCTGCTCCGGCAACAATGCCGACGACAGCTCGCGTGCGAATTCATACAGGCTGCGCGCGTCGGCTTCGCGCTTGACCGACACCTGCGCCTGTAGCCGCAGCCCGGCCGTCAACTGCCCGATCAGCAGGCCCACGGCCAGCAGCACGGCGAACGTCAGCAGGTACTGCACGTCCGACACGGCAAAGGATGCCAGCGGCTGCACGAAGAAAAAATCGAACAACGCCACACTGACAACGGACGCCAGCGCCGCCGGACCCCGCCCGTGGCGCAGCGCAACGGCCACCACCGCCAGCAGGAACAGCATGACGATGTTGGTCTGGTGCAGCACCGGAAACGCCAGCATCGACAAGCCGGTGGCGGCCGCGCAGTAGCACAGCGCCCAGGCATAGCCGGACCGGGGCGCGGCGTTGCGCTCGTCGGCTTGCGCGCGGGCGCGGTTCCCCAGCGTGAGCGGGTCGC